>JBFKGB010000454.1:0-2773 GCA_041633535.1 Euzebya sp.
CGGTCCAGGGCGACGACGACGTCCAGGGCGCTGGCCAGCTGGGACCGGGCGGCCACCAGCGGCAGGCCGGCCAGCAGGGCCATGCCCTCCAGGCGGACCAGGGCCTGCTCGGCGGTCCGCGCGTGCACGGTGGTCATGCAGCCCTCGTGTCCGGTGATCAGGGCCTGCAGGACGTCGGCGACCTCGGCGCCCCGGACCTCGCCGACGACGATCCGGTCGGGCCGCATCCGCAGGGACTGCCGCACCAGGTCGGCCACGTCGACGGTGCCGACCCCCTCTGCGGTCGCCGGCCGTGTCCGCAGCCGGACGACGTGCGGGGTGACCGGCTGCAGCTCGGGGGCGTCCTCGATCAGGACGATCCGCTCGCCGGCCCGGACGTCGGACAGCAGGCGCTGCAGCACCGTGGTCTTGCCCGTCCCGGTCCTGCCGCAGACCACGATGGCCTCGCGGGCCGTCACGGCGGCGCGGAGCAGCGCGGCGGCGTCGGGTGGAACCGCCCCGGACGCGGTCAGGGTGTCCCAGTCCAGCAGCCGGGCCTCGACCCGTCGGAGGGTGACGACTGGGCCCGGTTCCACGACCGGAGGGCCGACCGCATGCAGGCGGCTGCCGTCGGCCAGCCGGACGTCGACGAACGGGCTGCCCCTGTCCAGCCGTCCGCCGCGCGGACCGACGACCCGTCTGACGGCGGCGAGCACGGCGTCGGGGCCGTCGAAGGCGACGTCGGCACGCTGCAGACGACCGTCCTGCTCGACCCAGACGTCGTCGTGGGCGTTGACCATCACGTCGGTGACGCCCGGCCGGCGCAGCAGCACCTCCAGCGGCCCCAGGCCGACCAGGTGGTCGGCGACGCTGCGCACCAGGGGCCCCAGCGCTGCGGCGGACGTCGCGACCCCCTCCGCCGACAGGGCCGCGGCCACGGCCGACCGCACAGCCGCTGGCGAGGTCGGGTCGGGTGCCAGGACGGCCAGGCGCTGCCGCAGGCGGTCCATGGTGGGGGCGTCCAGCGCGGTCATGCCGCGCGCCCGCGGTCGTGGACCAGCGGCGCGAGCGCCTGCAGGTAGCTGCCGGGCAGCGCGCCGGGCACCCGGCCCTGCAGCCCGGCACGTGCCACCCTGAAGGACCGTGGCAGCAGCGTGTGGGGTCGGCCGCCGAGCAGCCGCCGAACCTCGTCCTCGCGCAGCGCCCCCTCACCGACGACGACCAGAAAGGCGTCCTCCAGACGGTCGGCCTCGACAGCCTGGATCAGCCCACGGTCGGGCCGGGCGACCAGCACCTGTCCCCGTCCCCGCGTGCCGCGGTCCACGACCAGGACGTCGGGGCGGGTGTCCCCCTCACCCCCCGCCACGTGTCCGTCGCCGACACGGACCGACAGGCCCGGCACCTGGCCGACCGCGACGACGCCGTCGGTGCGCACCCCCGCCAGGCACGCGCCGGCCCGGTCGGTGCCGACCACCACCCGGTCACCTGCCCACGCGTGCAGGGCGCCGAGGGCCAGCGCGACCGTGGACGCCCCGATCCCGCGTGCGGTGGCCGCGACGGCGAGGACGGTCCCGGCCGGACGCCGGCACGGCGGGTCGGGGACCATGTCGGGCAGGCGGTCGGCGTCGGCCGGCCAGGCCAGCACCCCCAGCGCGCCGCGCTGGAACGCCTGCCTGGTGGCCGCGCGGTCCGGGTCACGGGCGACCACCACGGTCGGGAGCGTGCCGTCGGGGGCGTCGGCCAGCCGCAGCCGTGCCGGCAGGTGCGGCCCGTCCAGCACGACCTGCCAGCCAAGGACCGACTCGACGTGGGCGGTGACCTCGGCGGCGAGGGTCGAGGACTGCAGGGCCACCACGACGGGCAGGCCGTCGTGCGGGGGGCGGGGGGATGCGGTGTCCATCACGTCGTGGACGCTACGGAGCCCGACGTGGCCCCCGAGAGGCGATCAGCCGAGCCTGTGGACAAGCAGGCCGGACAACGACGAGGGGCCCAGGACGCAGCGCGTCCGGGGCCCCTCGCAGGTGCGGTTCAGGTCCTAGTAGTAGTCCCGCTGGTAGGTGATGCCGTGCTCGCCGACCTCGATCCAGGAGGAGCGGGGCAGGGAGTTCCAGCGACGACCGGCCGCGGTGTAGGAGATCGCCCACTCGACGGCGACGAAGCTGCCGTCCTCGGACTCCAGCAGGCGCTTGGTGGTCACGTCGATGTTCTCGCGGGCCTGCATCCACGAGCTCAGGTAGGACTGGATGAGCTTGTCGGTCTCGTGCGGGGGGTTCTGCGGCTCGAGCCAGACGGCGTCGGGTGCGTACATGCGACCGACGGCCTCGACGTCGACCTGCTCAAGCGCTGCGCGGAGCAGCTCCCAGTGTTCGCGTGCGCGACCCATTCCGATGACTCCTTGTGCTGTGGTGTGTCGTCGCTCGGCGACGTGATCTGGCCGCCGCCCGTGGGGCGACGGCTGAGGTCGTGACGGCGAAGGGTACCGAAGGACCGCGCCGACGTGTAACCCGGCGGTCTACAGGTAGTTGCCGGGCTGGCGGTCGCCGCCCTGTCCCGGACCCTGCCCGCCGGCGGCAAGCGCCCGCTGCCGCATGGCCTCGAGCTGCTTCTGGGCGGCGTGCTGCTGGTTGAACACCGCGGCCTGGATGCCCTGGAAGAGCCCCTCCAGCCACCCGATCAGCTGCGCCTGGGCGATCATGATCTCGCTCTGCGACGGGGTGTCGGTGTCGAAGTCGAAGGCGAACTGTGACAGCTCGTCCTGCAGGTCGGTCGACAGGATCTCGCACAGCTCGCCGAG
>JBFKGB010000455.1:0-2741 GCA_041633535.1 Euzebya sp.
CGGCGGACCGGCCGGCGACCTGTACGTCCGCGTCAACGTCCAGCCCCACGACGTCTTCACCCGCGACGGTGACCACCTGCACTGCGAGCTGCGCATCGGGATGATCCCGGCGGCGCTGGGCACCAAGCTGAAGCTGCCGACGCTCGACGGTGAGGTCGAGGTGACCGTGCCCGCCGGCACCCAGTTCGGCGACGTGATCACCCTGAGGCGCAACGGCATGCCGCGGCTGGGCATGGACGGCCACCAGCGTGGCGACCTGCACGTGCACTGCCGGATCGAGACGCCCCGCGGGCTGGACGACCACGACCGCGAGGTCCTGCGGACCATGGCCGAGAAGCGTGGCGAGCACATCGTCGACGGGGTCGGTGGCAAGAGCTTCTTCGGCCGCCTGCGCGACGCCTTCGCGGGCTAGGCGGGCTGATGCCGCCGGGGCTGCCCACCCATGGGCACCACGTGTTCGTGCCGCCGTTCGGCGGGGCCCAGCAGGTCGTGGTGGACGGTGTCGAGGGGCATCACCTGGCCACCGTGCTGCGTGTGCGCAGCGGGGAGCTCCTCAGCCTGGCCGACGACACGGGGGCGGTCTTCCAGGCCCACGTGACCGACCTGGGGAAGCGGGAGGTCGCCGTGCAGGTGACCGAGCGCTTCGACATGCCCGCGGATCTGCCCCGCGTGACCGTCGTCCAGTCCATCCCCAAGGGCCGGAAGATGGAGGAGATCGTCCAGCGGCTCAGCGAGATCGGCGTCGACCGCCTGGTCCCCGTGCACACCGCCCGCAGCGTCAGGCAGGTCAAGGGCGAGAAGGCCGACAAGGTCGCCCAGCGGTGGGAGGGCATCGCGGTTGCCGCTGCCCAGCAGTCCCGGCGCGCTCGGCTGATGCGCATCGATGCGGTCGGCGCATGGCCGCTGCCCGACGCCACCGGGGTCGTGCTGTACGAGGGTGCTGACGAGCCGCTGTCGGCGGTGCTGGCGGACCTGCCGGCGGTCGAGGAGGTCGTCGTCGCCGTCGGCCCCGAGGGCGGCTTCGAGCTGCGCGAGGTCGAGGAGTCCGGGCTCGCCCCCGCTGCGCTCGGTCAGACCATCCTGCGGACCGAGACCGCGGGCCTGGTCGGCGCGTCGCTGGTCATGCACCACCTGGGCCGTCTGGGCTGACGTTCAGGGGACCAGGCCCAGCTTGGCCTCCACCTTCCCGAGGCCGGCGGCGGCCCGGCTGATCGCCGGCAGCTCCTCGGTCACGCGGCCCAGCAGGGCCCGGGCCTGCTGCAGCTCGGCGACCCCGCGGGTCAGCTCATCGGTGGCGCCGTCCGCGGTGTCCACCAGGCCCGGCACGATGGCCAGCGCACGGTCCAGCCCGTCGATGGCGGTGTCCATGCGGGCGATCGCGTCGTCGGACCGCTGCAGCAGCGCCCGTGAGGTCGTCCGCAGCTCGGCCGCGATCGGACGCACGGACATCAGGACCTCCCGTGTCGCCCGCAGCTCCGCGGCCGTCGCCACCAGCCGCTCGGGCAGCACGGCCACCGCCTGCAGTGCACGGAGGGGGAGGAGCGCGAGGTCGACGGCAGCAGTCAGTGGGTGCATGTCCCTGCTCTGACCGTCCGCCCCCCTGCGCACACGTGGGCCGACGGACAGTCCACCGGTCGCCGCGACCCCGAACGGCACGATCGGGGCCCAACTCGTGAGGGGACGAGTTGGCCCCCGATCGCGTCGATGGGTGCCTGCGACGTCGGGCACACCACGGTTCACCGACTAGCCTGTCGGAGAACCGAGGGAAGGGAACGCGATGTGGGTGTCGCGAAAGGCGGACTACGCGACCAGGGCGGTGCTGGCGCTGGCGCTGGCCGGCGGGCGGATGCTCAAGATGGAGGAGCTGGCCGAGCGTGTGCAGGCCCCGCCATCGATGCTGGAGCAGCTGCTGCCCGTCCTGCGCAACGACGGGATCGTGCGGTCCGAGCGCGGCCCCAACGGGGGGTACGTGCTGAACCACGACCCGGCCTCCATCACGATGGAGCGGGTGGTGCGTCTGTTCGAGGGGCAGCTCGCACCGATCGGCTGCGCGACGCGGAAGAACCCCGAGCCCTGCCCGATGGAGGAGGGGTGCTCGTTGCGCGACGTCGTCTGGGAGCCCGTTCGCGATGCCGTCCTGGACGTCCTGACCACCGTGGACTTCGCAACCCTCGCCCGCTCGGCCGGTGGCGCGTGGACGCGGCAGGTGTGACCGACGGTCGGCTTAATCCTGATATTCCTGTCTTGCCAGGTCAGGAAACTCGACTTAATGTCAGGCCGATCGGCAGGGGGATGGCCCCCCGCCCCTTCGCAGTCAGGTGCGGAAACCACGATGCCCAACCTCATCCTCCTGGCCGTCTGCGGCCTGATCGCCCAGCTCGTCGACGGCGCGCTCGGGATGGCCTACGGCGCCACGTCGACCAGCCTGCTGCTGTTCGTGGGCCTCACCCCGGCGGCGGCCTCGGCCTCAGTCCACCTTGCCGAGGTCGGGACCACGCTGGTCTCCGGCGTCAGCCACTGGCGGTTCGGCAACGTCGACTGGCGCCTCGTCGGCCTGCTCGGCGTGCCCGGCGCAGTCGGGGCCTTCCTCGGCGCCACCGTGCTGTCGACGCTGTCCACGGAGGCCGCGAAGCCGATCACCTCCACCATCCTGCTGCTGATCGGCGTGTTCCTGCTGAGCCGCTTCGGCCGCGCGCGCCGCGCCGCCGCCGGCCGCCCTCTGCACGGCCGCCAGGTCGCCC
>JBFKGB010000456.1:0-2696 GCA_041633535.1 Euzebya sp.
GCGCCGGGCGCCCGCCCAGATGGCCAGCGACTCCTGGGGCCGGAGAAAAGGGGCCACCCGGGACGCGCATCCTCGGCGGATCCGGCCAGGTGTGCGTCGACGGCCGCCTCCAGCTGCTCGACAGTGGGAGATCCCGCGGGTATCCGGGGCCACCGTAGACCTTCCATCTGACTGGAACGCCAGGAGGCCGGTCATACCGACTGCGGTGACTCAGAAGAACTGGTCGATCATGATCACGTTGCCGTCCGGGTCGACCAGGGACAGGTGTGCAGGACCGCTGTCGGAATGCGTGGTCTCCGTCAACTCGACGCCCTCAGCGACCAGGTGCCGCTCGATCTCGCGGACGTCGGTGAAGGACGCCGGCCGGGACAGGTCGGCGAGCAGCCCGGGGTTGAAGGTCATGATGTTCTGCTCGATCACGCCCTGGAACAGCCCGATGGTGGTCAGCCCGTTCTTCAGGATGGCGTACCGGGGCTCCTCCACCTCGTGCAGCACGACGAAGCCGAGCGTGGTGTAGAAGGCCTTGGACACCTCCAGGTCGGCCACGGCCAGGGACATGGAGAAGCCGCCCAGGTCCAGCGTGCCGGGCGGTTCGTCGGGCAGGTCGGGCAGCTCGCTCATGGCGGCCTCCTTGGGGTGTCGGCGTGTGGAGGAGTCTCGACCGCACCCGACCCGTCGTCCATCCCCGACCGTCGCGCGGACGGGCTGCCGCGCCTGGGGTCGGCTGGCACGCCGGCCCGCTGCCTGACCTCATCGTCGCGGGTCGGTGCCGGTCCCCTCCGCCGCGGTCCAAAGCGCCGCCGCGGCGGCCAGCAGCGGCAGCGCGACCAGCAGGTGTGGCAGCAGGTCGACGGGGCCGGGGTCCTCCAGCACGGCCCACCAGATCACCGCGTCGACGCCCGGGATGGCCACCGCGGTCAGCAGCGCGACGCGGCCCAGCCCCGGCCAGTCATGGCGGGCCAGCGGCAGCGCCATGACCGCGACCGCGAACAGGTCGAAGCCGGCCCGGAACGCCGAGGCGACCCTGGCCAGCTCCCGGGCGTCGTCACCCTCAACCTGAAGGTCCAACGCCCGCGGCAGCGCGTCGCCGTCGGCCAGCCAGTACACCGCCAGGCCGGTCAGCACCGCCATGCCGAGCAGCGCCGCGGCGACGCCCACGACCCGCCGGGCGCTGCCGGGCTGCGCGATCACCGCCTCCCGCCGCCCAGCAGGCGATGCCCCGGGTGGCGCGGCAGTTCATCGTGACGTGTGGCCATGCCGCACATGGTGCCGCCGTTGGGACACACGGGAGGCGATGCGGCGCAACGCTGTACACACGCTCCGTCACCTCGGGGCAGGAGATGACCACCAGAGGGGCGAAGTCAGCGGGGACGGTCCGCCCCCGATACCTAGGTCTCGCTCCCCATGCCCCGGATGCTCCGCACCGCCCTGCTCGTGCTCGCCATGGCCGGCAGCCTGCTGCCGACCCCCGCCGCCGCCCAGCCCTTCGTCGAGGACGACGGCGGATCGGGGCGTGACGCCGGCGACACCCACGCGACCGCCGTGTCGATCGAGCCGGGCGAGCACGCGGGGACGTTGGTCCCGGGCAACGACCTGGCGGGGGACACCGACCGGTACCTGTTCACCGCCCAGGCCGGGACGACCTACGTCGTGGTCTTCCAGACCTCCCGGGAGGTGGCGCTGTGCGCGCGCATCGTCGACGAGCATGACGAGGAGCTCGCCGAGGACGACTGCGCCGGGGGGCGCACCGTGGTGTTCACCCCGGACGCGGCCGGCGTCCACGGGTTCGAGCTCGGCTACTTCGTCAGCAACCCGGTCGACTACACCTTCACGCTGACCACGCGGGAGCCGTGGTTCCGCGACCTCTGGCCAGCAGCCGGCTCGGCGCCGCAGTCCTCGGCGTCGGTGGTCGTCGCCGTCGCCGACAGCGGCGTGAACCCCTACCACGAGGTGTACCGACGCCCGGAGCTGACCACGCACCCCTGCGGCTGGGTGGAGGGGTTCGACGACTGCACCGTCCCCGCCCTGCGCCTGTCCCTCGGGCAGCACGACACCTGGGAGGAGGCCTACGAGGCCGACCGGGACGTGTGGGCGTCGGTCGAGGTCGGGCGGTGGTACTGGATCCCCGGCACCAACATCATCGGGGCGGTCTGCGCCTCTCGCGGCGCCGACGGCACGGTGGGCCCGCTGACCACGCCTGCCGGGACCCAGGAGTGCATCCTCGATGAGGACGGACACGGGACGGCGACGACCTCGGCGGTGCTGAGCGAGGCCCCCGACGCCCTGCTGCTGGTCCACGAGGGCTCCGGCACCGCGACGCGGCTGGACGCGAGCCCGGTCGTCCCCGACATCCAGTCCCACTCCTGGGGGACGGTGGTCCCCCTGCCGGCCCAGGCGACGAACCTGGTGACGCGCAGGCCCCTGCTGGCGCAGCCCGGCCGACCCTTCCGCGAACCGCTGTTCTTCATCGCCGCGGGCAACGGCATGCCGTTCCCCTCGACGGTCAACCTGACGACGTCCGACCCCGAGGTGGTGGTCGTGGGCGGGGCCTTCCCCGGTCACTGGACGCCGAGCTCGTACTCGACGTTCGACCTCGCGTCGTGGTTCTGCCGACCGACGGCCACGCCCTTCTCCCTCGACGAGGTCCGCACGAACCACTGCGGGACCAGCTTCGCCGCGCCCACCGCCGCCGGCAC
>JBFKGB010000457.1:0-2641 GCA_041633535.1 Euzebya sp.
CAGGGCGGGACCGGCCCCGACCAGCGTCCACAGCAGCGCCGTCATGATGGCCACCCGTCGGTCGGGCGTCATGACGTCGGCCCTGGAGTGGTCGCGGCGGCGCCAGCGGGTGGGTCGGCGGCCGGGGCCGGGCCCGCGTCGGCAGCCGGGTCCACGCTTGCGTCGGCAGCCGGGTCTGCGCTCGCGTGGGCAGGGGTCGGCAGGTGTCGGTCCGGCAGCATCAGGACCTCACCCGGCCGGACCACGTCGGGGTCGCCCGATCGCAGCGAGGCGACGTTGGCCTCGATCAGTCGGACCCAGTACCCGTGCACCTGGCGGTCGGACGGCGCACTGGCCCCCTCGGCCAGGAGGACCGACCGGGCGATGACCCACAGGTTCTCGTCAGGAGCGACGACGTGGATCCCCGTCGATGGCGAGGGCGTGCTCGCAGGTGGGGGCGCGGCCGGCGGTGGTGTGGTCGCGGGCGACGGGGCAGGTGCGCTCCCCGGTGTGGTGGGCCCGGTCGTGGGGGTCGCGGCGGGTGTGGGTGCCCCGACAGGCGCGGGCGTCGCTGCAGGCGCGGGCGTCGCTGCAGGCGCGGGCGTCACTGCAGGCGCGGGCGTCGGGGCGAGGGTGCGCGGCGGCACGGGCGGCCGGACGACCTGCAGTGTGATGTCAGGCTCGCTCTGCAGGGCCGCGGCCGGTGTCGCCCCGCCGCCGGCGAGGACCGCCACCACGACGGCCGAGGACACAGCCCGGTTGATCGTCGCCTGCACCCAGCGGGGCGCCAGACGCAGGCCCTCCGCGGTCCGGCCATGCGCACGCCGTACCGCGACGGCCAGGTCGTGAAGCGTGCCCAGCAGCACCCATGCCGTGACCAGCAGGGCGGCCAGGTGGGCCGTCACCAGCAGCACCGTGCCCAGGTCCTGCATCCACACCCCGTCCGGGGGGAGGCCCCGGCCGAGCGCGGTCGTCCGCACCCAGGCCAGCATGACCGCGGTGGCCTCGACGGCGAGGAGCATCAGGAGTCGTCCCATGCCCCGGGACGCTACGGACGATGACCGACGCTGAAAACCCTAGGCCTGTGTACAACCACTCCAACCAGCGTCAACACTTGTGTCTATGGAGTGTCGCTCGGCACCTATAGCCTTCGGCACAGACATCCCAACGAGCCCAAGGACACACATCACATGGCTGGAGTCGAAGGACGCGTCGTCGTCGTCACCGGATCAGGAGGCGGCCTGGGCCGTCAGCACGCCCTGCTGCTCGCGAGCCGCGGCGCCAAGGTCGTCGTCAACGACCTCGGCGGCAGCCGTGACGGCAGCGGTGGCGGCAGCGCGATGGCCGACCAGGTGGTCACCGAGATCACCGAGGCAGGTGGCAGCGCCGTCGCGAGCTACGACAACGTGGCCACCGAGGACGGCGGCGCCGCGATCGTCCAGACCGCGGTCGACGCCTTCGGGCGCGTCGACGCCGTCGTCAACAACGCGGGAATCCTGCGGGACGGTACGTTCCACAAGATGACGACGGAGAGCTTCGACTCCGTCATGAAGGTCCACCTCTATGGGACCTACCACGTCACCCGCGCCGCCTGGCCGCTGTTCCGGGACCAGGGCTTCGGCCGCGTGGTGATGACCACCTCGACCAGCGGCCTGTACGGCAACTTCGGGCAGGCCAACTACGGGGCGGCCAAGCTGGGGATGGTCGGGCTGATGAACACCCTGGCGATGGAGGGCCGGAAGTACGACATCCTGGTCAACGCCGTCGCCCCGATCGCCGCCACGCGCATGACCGAGGACCTGTTCAACGACGAGATGCTGGCGCAGTTCGACCCGGCCTACGTCTCGCCGCTGGTGGTCCACCTGTGCAGCGAGGATCTCAGCGACACGGGCTGGACCGTCCTGGCTGGCGGCGGGCAGTACGCCCGCGTCGCCTTCAGCCAGGCCAAGGGCGCGACCTTCGAGACCGTGCCGACGCCCGAGACCCTCGCCGAGCGCTGGGACGAGATCACCGACATGACCGACGCCCCGCTGGGCGTGCCGTTCGGGGGCTGACCCGCATCGCCGGCCCCCGTCGTCCGGGTGGGGGCCGGCCGCTGTAACCGATCCGTAGGACATACCACGCCGTCGGTGGGCCAGACTCGGCGCATGACGCGCGAACGCACGGACGCTCCTGCACGCCCCGGACGAGCCGACCGGACCGGCGGACCGTCCGGACCCTCGACGGCCACCTACGTCGGCGTGGCCATGGCCGTCGTGGTGGTGGCCATCGTCGGCGTGCTGCGTCCGGCGATCGTGCGCGGTGTGCTGGGCAGCCCCCGCGCAATCCTCATCGTGCTCGGGATCATCGCAGCGGCGGTCGGGGTCTCGGCGCTGCTCAGGAGGGTCGGGACGCCCGAACCGGTGCGGATCGGGGTGCTGGCCGTGATGGTGGCCGCGACGCTCGGGGTGACGGTCGCGCCCTACTTCGCCGCGGACGAGGTCGTGGACGAGGCCCTGCCCGGCGGCACGGACGTCGCGGTCGCCGCCCAGGCCGGTCCGGCCTCAGACGACCCAGCCTTCGACGACCCGGCCCTGACCGGATCCGCGGACGCGACGACGGGGGACGCGGTACCAACGGCCCCGGAGGCAGCGGGGCCGGTCGGGTCGGTGGGGGCTGATGG
>JBFKGB010000458.1:0-2636 GCA_041633535.1 Euzebya sp.
CCCGTCGTCGTGTGCAGCCCCGGAAAAAGGGAGGGGGCCGAACGGCACTGTTACGGGTGGTTGCACGTTGCCCGTGTGGGTGGCCTTCCATAGGGTGACGGATGCGCCAGAGCTATTCAGGTCACATGACCCGCCGTGATGTAGGGCGCACCGAAACAGCCGTGGGGTGGTTGTCGATGTCCGTCAAGCGTCTCAGTCGCAGTCAAAGATTCCTGTTGTCGGTGCTGACGGCCCTGGCCCTCCTGGTCCCGGTCCTGCCCGCCCAGGCCCTGTCCAGCACCGAGGACGCCGCGTGGCGCATCGACGGTCAGGCGTTCGCCGTCCTGCGGATGGGGGACTTGGTCTACGTCGGGGGGACCTTCACGACCGTGCGGTCCTACGGCGGGCAGCAGAGCGCATCCCGCACCAACCTGGCCGCGTTCAACGCCTACACCGGGCAGCTGGTCTCCGGCTTCGCGCCGAACCCCAACGGACCGGTGTACGCGCTGGCCGCATCCGACGACGGCACCCGCCTGTACGTCGGTGGTGGGTTCTCACGGATCGCCGGCACGGCGCGCAACCGCATCGCGGGGCTGCAGCACGCCACTGGGAACCTGCTCGCCTCACCGACCGTGGGCGCCAGCCGCGAGGTTCGGGCGCTGCGGGTCTCGGGGTCCAAGCTGTACGTCGGCGGGGCGTTCCAGACGCTCGGTGGCCTCACCCGCACCCGGCTGGGTCGCATCGACCTCAACAGCAACAGCGTCGACAGCGGCTGGACACCCAGCGCCAACTCGCTGGTCCGCAGCATCGCGATGTCGCCGTCGGGCGACAGGGTCTACGTCGCCGGCAGCTTCACCAACATCGACAACGTCGGGTCCAGCGACTACCTGGTCGGGCTGAGCCCCAGCAACGCCAGCGTCGTGTGGAACCCCAGCGCCCAGTACGAGCACTTCGACGTCGTCACCAGCGGCACCAGCGTCTATGCGGCCGTCGGTGGCCCCGCCGGGCGCGTGCGGTCCTACCGGGCGACCAACGCCTCGGTCGCCTGGACCCAGATCGGCAACGGCGACGTGCAGGCGGTCGCGGTCAACGGCAGCTGGCTGTACGTCGGCGGGCACTACCGCCCATCGCCGGACGAGGGTCCGTCGTTCGCCGGGCAGGACGTCAACTACTTCCTGGCCCGGGTCAACGCCGGGACCGGCGCGCTGGACGCCACCTTCGCACCGCGCCTGTGCTGCCACCCCGGGGTGTGGTCCACGCAGGCCGACATCGAGGGGGTCTACGCGGGCGGGGAGTTCCAGCAGGTCAACGGCCAGTTCAACCGTGGCGGCTACGCCCAGTGGACCGACGGGGTGTCCGGGGCGGACAGCCAGGCGCCGACCGTCCCGTCCAACGTGCAGGTCAGCAGCACCGGTGTCGACCGGGTGGACCTGACCTGGAACGCCAGCACCGACGACCAGCAGCTGTCCGGGTACCGCGTCTACCGTGACGGCAACCTGGTCGCCGAGGTCGCCTCGACCACCTACGAGGACCTCGCGCTGACCCCCGGCACGACCTACGCCTACCGGATCAGCGCCTTCGACGCGGCCGGGAACGAGTCCAACCGGTCCTCGCCCGCAGTGAACGCCTCGACGGACGCCGACACCGCCGCACCGTCGACCCCCGGCAACGTGGTGGCGACCGACATCACCGAGACCTCCCTGACGCTGGGCTGGAGCGCCTCGACCGACAACGTCGGCGTCGCCGGGTACCGCGTGACGCGCGACGGCCTGCAGGTGTACGACGGGGCGTCGACCTCGTTCGACGACAGCGGGCTGACGGCCAACACCTCCTACGTCTACCGCGTCCAGGCCTACGACACGGCGGGCAACAGCTCGGCGCAGTCGCCCCCACGCACCGTGCGGACGCAGGGGCCCCCCGGGACCCCGGTGACCCTCCTCCCTGCAGGGTCGGTGTGGCGCTACCTCGACACCGGCGCGGACCCGGGCCCCAGCTGGCACCAGCCGGGCTTCAGCGACGCGACCTGGCTGCAGGGTCCCGCCCAGCTGGGCTACGGCGACGGGGACGAGGCGACGGTCATCCGGCGCAACGGCGTCGCCGCCTACTTCCGGACCACCCTCCAGGTCGCCGATGTCGGCAACATCCAGAACATGGAGCTCGACCTGCTGCGGGACGACGGCGCCATCGTGTACCTGAACGGCGCCGAGATCGTCCGTGAGAACATGGGCGCCGGGGCGGTGACCAACACGACCTTGGCTTCGAGCACCGTGTTCGGGTCGGGGGAGGACACCTTCTACACCTTCCAGGTCCCCTCCTCCTACCTGGTGGAGGGCACCAACGTGCTGGCCGTGCGGGTCCACCAGGCCGACGCCGGCAGCAGCGACATCTCCTTCGACCTGCGCCTGCGGGCAGAGCGACGTGAGGACCTGGTCCCGCCGGCGGTGCCGGGCAACGTCCGCGTGACCGGCCAGACCGACACGACGGTGGACCTGGCGTGGGATGCCTCCACGGATGACTCGGGCGGAGTCGTGACCTACCAGGTCTACCGGGATGGCGTGGCCATCGGGGCGCCGCAGACCGGGACGACCTTCGCCGACTCGGGGCTGACGGCGGAGACGACGTACGCCTACACGGTGACCGCGGCCGATCCGGCGGGC
>JBFKGB010000459.1:0-2622 GCA_041633535.1 Euzebya sp.
CGGGCGTCGGACCGTCGACGCCGCCGTCCCCGTCCTCACCCACACGGGTGTGGGGCGCGACCTCGACGACCGGCTGCTCGGGCTCGCGGGCGAAGTGCAGCTGGTCGGGTGCTGCCACCTCGGTCCAGTTGCCCTGCTCGTCCAGGGTGCCGGTCCTGCCGGTCGAGATGACCTGGACGATCTCGTCGCGGACCCGGGTCAGCTCACGGTGGATCACCGGGGCGGGCTGGTCCTCCAGCTGCTGCTCCAGCAGCGCGACCTGGGACCACAGCAGCTCGATCTGCTCCAGCACCTCAGGGGTCGGCTCGTCCTCCAGGGTGACCATCAGCTGGACCGCGACGGCCTGGGTCACGCACTGGCTGCACTCGTGGTTGACCGCCACGGCCTCGTTGATCGGGACCGCGACGTCGACCCGGCCGATGCTGATGACGACCTGGAAGGCGACCGCCGTGGTCGTGCAGCCCTGGCAGCTGGCCGCGGCGTAGGCGACGTTGGTGCTGTCGACCGTGCCGTCGGCCGTCCAGGCCAGCGACGACGTCATCTCGAACAGCGCGCTGTCGTCGATCGTGTTGACGGCCACGACGACGTTGTCGCCGGGGCGGGCGTCCTCGGGCGGCGGGAACGGGAAGGGCCACTCGTCGACACGGACGACCGCAAGCGTCGGGGTCGGCAGCGACGATGCGGGCCGGGCACGGCGCGCTGCGGCCAGGTAGGTCGACGTCAACGAGGTGCGCTGGGTCGCCGCCCGAGCAACATCCACCATGGTGGATCCTGCTCGCGCCGATGCGACGGCGGTCCCTGCGGCCGACGGCGGCACGTCGGTCGAGGTCGTCTTGCCGGCCGCGGCGACCTGTGCCCCGACCAGCCCGCGTGGCTGCGGCGCGTCCGGCCACCAGGACGGGCCGACGGAGGCCAGCAGCACCAGCACCAGGGCGCCCGTGCCGAGCCGCAGGGTCATGCGGTCCTCGGTGACGGCGATGAAGCCGCGGGACGTCCGCCGGGCGATGCGCGCCAGCATCACGACGATGCCCAGGGGGACGACGCCGACGGTGAACAGGGCCACCATGCCCAGGGCGGCGCGGACGGCGTCGCCCTGCCCGAGGTGCTGCACCATGTAGCGCCACTGCAGCGCCAACGCGTCGGCGGAGGACTGTGCCAGGGCCGGCAGGTGCCACAGCATCAGACCGACCAGCGCCAGCAGGGCGGGGACCACCACGGCCACCCACAGGGCCACCACGGCCGTGGCCCAGGGCTTCAGGGCCATCGGGCCCGGGACGTCGCGTCCGCGCAGGCGGTCGAGGGTCGGGCGGATGCGGGCGAACAGGTCGGGCACCCCGATGAGGTCGGCGAGGATGTGGTAGCCGTCGAAGCGGACCAGCGGGATCAGCTGGCGCAGCATCTGCATCAGCTGGACGGGTACGACCAACAGCAGGACGTCGGCCCCCGTGGCCCACCACAGCACGACCGCGGCCAGCGAGAAGAGCGCGTTGAAGTACAGCCCGCCCAGGTCCACGCGCAGCCGGCCGGCCCGTCCCAGCCGGTAGGAGTCGGTCACGTCGGTGTAGAAGACCGGCCACACCAGGTACAGGGCGGCACCCATGGCCCCGGGTCGTGCGCCGGAGTACCGGCAGGCGGCGGCGTGTCCCAGCTCGTGGAAGGCCGCGGAGACCACCGTCGCCGCGACCAGACCCAGCACGAGGACCGGCGAGGTCAGCGCGTCGTCGATGGCGGTGCCGACACCCCGGCCGACCAGGACCCACCAGCTGGACGCGATGAAGGCCAGGACGGCCGGGACCATCACGAGGGGTGAGAAGAGCGGGGCGAAGGGGGCAGCGATCCGCCGGGTCAGGTCGGGCCGGGTGATCGCGACCCGGAAGCGCAGCCCCAGCAGCGGCGTCGCCCGGTCGGTGGCGGGCTCGGACCCGTCGGCGGCGCGCAGCAGTCCCGCGGGCCGCAGCCGCTGGTCGGCCAGGAAGCGCACGTCCTCGGCCGTCAGGGGTCGCTGGACGACCGCAGAGACGACGTCGGCGACCTGACCCCAGGTGCGGGTCCCGTCGACGGCCTCCAGGACGGCGTTGACCAGCGGGGTCAGCTGGACGGCCTGACCGTCCTCGCGACGGACCAGGCACGGCGGCTGCTGGTAGCCGGTGCCCGTCATGGGTCCGTGCAGGACCACACCGTGGGCCCGGACCGGGACGGTGTCGGCGTCGGGCTCGACCACCGCGTCGGTCGGCGTCATCTTCTGCATGCCTGGTGCCCCTTCATGGGCCTGTGGGACGGTCGTGCCGTGGCGGGACGGGTGCCCCGCCACGGCGGGTGACCGCTACTGCTGGATGGTCGACTCCTGGGTGACCGAGGCGTCGGCGGTGACGTCCTCCAGCACCTGGACGATGGTCGCGGTCTGGTCCGCCACCGCGGTGGCCTGCGAGCCGACCGAGGCGATGTTGGCGGCGACGGCGGCCGAGATCGGCGCGGCGACGTTTGCGTTTGCGGCCACCGCACCGGCGATCGGGGCGGCCAGGTCGGCGTCCAGCGACGCGTCGACGTTGACGTTCAGCAGGCCGTCCTGCAGCAGACCCTGGGTGTCCAGGGCACCGATGGCCTGGCCCACGGCGTCGGCAA
>JBFKGB010000460.1:0-2621 GCA_041633535.1 Euzebya sp.
CTGGGGGACCGCAGCAGCGCCGACCTCGGCGTCGACGGGCAGGTCCTGTTCGCCGCCGCGGCACCGCTGATCGACCCCGAGCGGGGCGTCACCCTGGGTCGGCTGGTGACGACCTCGACCCCCCAGGTCATCGCCGCGCTGGACAACGCACAGGCCCGCCGTCTGTTCACGGTGACCCTGCTGGGCGGGGCGCTCGCGCTGCTGGCCGCCGCGGTCGTCACCCGCCGGTTCGTGCGCCCCATCGCCCAGCTGACCGCCGTCGCCGAGCGCGTCGGCGCCGGCGACCTGACCGGCCGGTCCGGTGTGGTCGCCCCCGACGAGGTGGGTCTGCTCGCCGCCACGTTCGACGAGATGGTGGAGTCCCTGGCCGAGCAGCGGCAGGACCTGACCAGCTCGGCCCTGCGCGAGTCGCGCCTGCGCGGCCGGCTGGAGTCCCTCACCACCTCGATGAGCGACGGCCTGATCGCGGTCGACGCCCAGGGGACGGTCATCACGTTCAACCCGTCGGCGGAGCAGCTGACCGGCCGCCGGGCCACCGACGCCGTCGGCAGCCCGCTGGACGAGGTCCTGGTGGGCAGCCTCCTGGGGGAGGGCATGCCCGACACGGACGCCCCGACCGACCCGCTGCAGCTGCACAACGCCGTGGACCCGACGACGGCGGCCGCCCGGCTGATGCTGCGGCAGTCCGACGGCGGCCGGGTGCCGATCGCCGCCAGCGCCGCGCCCGTGCGCTCGCCCAACGGCGAGATCATCGGTCGTGTCTACGTGCTGCGCGACATCACCGCGGACCTGCAGGTCGAGCAGATGAAGACGCAGTTCCTGGCCAACGTGTCACACGAGCTGCGGACGCCGATCACACCGATCAAGGGCTACGCCAACGTGCTGGCGCGGCGCGACGTCGGCCCTGACGCCACCAAGCGGTTCGCCGAGCAGATCCTCGACTCGACCCGACGGCTCGAGCGGATCGTCGCGATGATCGTGGACTTCGCCGCGCTGGACAGCGGCCGGGTCACGTTCGATCCGGCGACCGTCGAGGTCGCCACCCTGCTGGAGGAGACGCTGGACAGCTGGCGACGCACCCACCCGGGCCGTGAGTTCCACCGCGAGCTGGCGCCGGGCCTGCCGCCGGTGCGGACCGACGCGGCCTACCTGCGTCGCTGCCTGGACGAGCTGCTGGACAACGCGGTCAAGTTCTCACCCGACGGGCAGGCGGTGAGCGTCCGTGCGGTCGCCGTCCCGGGTGAGGGTCGGGTCCAGCTGTCGGTCCGCGACCAGGGGATCGGCATCGAACCGGAGGCCGCCAAGCGGCTGTTCACCGACTTCGTGCAGGCCGACGGCACCGAGACCCGCCACTACGGCGGCCTGGGTCTGGGCCTGGGCCTGGTGGCGCGCATCCTGGAGGGGATCGGTGCCACCGTGCAGGTCGAGTCGGTGCCCGGGGAGGGCACGACGGTGACCCTGGGCCTGGATGCCGCCGGAGCACCCACGACACACGTCGTCCCGGCCGTCCCGGCGCCGCCGATGACCGCTGCCGTCCCGCCGCCTCCTGGCTGACGGTGGCACACTGTGGGCATGCGCGCCGTGCTCGCAGTCTGGCTCGCCCTCGCCCTGCTGGCGTCGGGCTGCAGCCAGGTGCGGTCCGGTCCCCGCGACGGGACGGTCAGCGCCGGGCGCATCGAGCGTCTGCAGGACGGGGAGTGGCAGGAGGCCACCAGGGTCGGTGCGGGCGACCGCATCCGCGTCGTCGACGACGCCATGCTGCGGATCGGCCCGGACGTCGTCCTGGCCCTGCAGGGGACCGAGGCGTCGATCGACGACGCCGGGCTGGTGCTGGACCGCGGTGACGTGCTGCTGCAGGGCGACGACATGGTCCTGCGCACCGGCGAGACGGTGGTCAGCGGCACCGGCGCCGTCCGCCTGCAGGCCGGCGTGACGCCCCGTGTGGCGGTCTACGCCGGCGGTGCCGAGGTCACGCGACCCGGTGAGCGGCAGCGGATCAACGTGCTGCGGCAGCTGCCCCTCGCGAACCGCCGCTTCGACGGCACCGACCAGCCGCTGGCCTACGCCGCCGACGACCTGATCGACCAGCGGATGGTCGGCGAGGCCATCGCCTTCGACGTCCAGATCAGCAACCTCGTCAGCGCCATCGACGCCGCCTACGGGCAGCAGCCGCAGCCGCCGGCCTTCTACACCTCCTTCGTCGCCGTCGACGAGCCCGACGTCATCACCCTCGCCCAGACCGCACCCACGCAGACCGTCGACGGCAGCGTCGGGCCACCGGCCGACGCGCTGGTCGGGCTGTTCCTGACCCGCGCCGTCGCCGACGTGCGCGGCGATGACCTGCGGTCGGCCGCCGATGCCATCCGGGTCCTGCGTGCGGAGGGTGCGCGCTGGGGGCTCGTCGCCCTGGCGCTCGGCGTGACCGGGGTGGACTTCGCCGGGATCGTCGACCGTGCGGTCGAGCAGCGCGAGGTCGTCGAGGCGGCCGCACCCGCACCGCCCGTCGCGGCTGCACCCGCCCCGGCTGGACCCGCGCCCGTCCCGGCCGTCGTGCCGACCGCTGCGCCCCCGGCCCCGCAGCCACCGACACAGCCCACACCCCCGCCCCCTGCACCCACCCC
>JBFKGB010000461.1:0-2615 GCA_041633535.1 Euzebya sp.
ACGACCCGCTGCGAGAGGACCTCCGTGCCCTGCTGATGGTGGCGCTGTTCCGCAGCGGGCGTCAGGCAGAGGCCCTCGAGCTGTACCGGGACACCGCCGCGCTGTTCGCCGACGAGCTCGGGATCGACCCCAGCCCCCGGCTGGGCGAGCTCCACGGCCGGATCCTCCGTCAGGATGCCGAGCTGCTGACACCGCGCGACGACCGTCGACGCAGCCGTGGACGGCGTGAGGGTGCCGACGGCCTTGGGACGACCGAGGTCCGGTGGATCGTCGCAGCGGCGGTGCGCGCCGAGGATGCCCTCGGTGCCGATGACATCGCGGCCGCGACGTCGGTGGTCGACGGTCTCGGCGGTCTGGTGCTGCGCGGGGAAGGACCGGAGCTGCTGGCCGTGTTCGGGGCCCCGGTGGCCCACGAGGACGATGCCGTTCGTGCGCTTGCGATGGTCCGACAGCTGCAGACGACCTGGGGACGCGACGTGGTCGGGGCAGCCGTCCACAGCGGTGAGGCGCTCACCGGTGTGACCGGACCCGTGGGGGACCGCCGCTACAGCGTGGAGGGCGACTGCCTTACGACCACCGCCGAGCTCGCCGCCGACGCCCCGCCGGGTGTCGTCCTGGTCACCGACGAGGTCCGCGGCGGTCTGCGCGACGGCCACCGCACGGTCCAGCACCCCCCGGTGCGGGGACGACAGGTCTGGGCGGTGGGGACGCCGGGACCCCAGCCGGTGGGGATGTCCCGTCCGTTCGTCGGGCGCGAGACCGAGCGCCAGCTGATGTCGGCCCTGTGGGCGGTCGTCGTGGGACAGGCCACCCCCCACCTGATCACGGTGCTGGGCGACCCGGGGGTGGGCAAGACCAGGATGGTGGCCGAGTGGGTCGCCTCGATCGATGCCCTCGTCCTGCGCGGCGAGAGCCGGGCATGGGGCGATCCACCGTTCGGTCCGGTCATCGGGGTCCTCCGGCAGCTCCTCGACCTGCCGGACGGAACCGGGCCTGGGACGCTGCGTGAGCGGATCGCCGGATGGCTGGCGGCCCACCAGGTGCCGGAGACGGCTGCCACCACGGACCGTCTGATGGTGCTCCTGGGGGCCGAGGGCGGCGACGGGCCCGACCTGCTGGACCAGCGGGAGCTGTTCGCCGCCGTCCGCGCGGTCCTACGGGCGCAGGCGGCCGAGCGCCCGACGGTGGTGGTGCTGGAGGACCTGCAGTGGGCTGGCCGCAGCGTCGTCGACCTGCTCGCCTGGCTGCTGGCGACCACGACGTCGGTACCGCTGGCGATCGTGGCGACCGCGCGACCAGAGCTGCCGGAACGCCACGGCGACTGGGCCCGCATCGTGGGGGCCTCGACCACGATCGTGCTGGAGGAGCTGTCGTTGCGCGAGGCCAGGGCGTTGGCGCAGGCGCACGTCGGCACGCGGCCGATCCTACGACCGGCCGGGAACGCGGAGCACCCGGTCGAGGCGGCCTCGCGGCTGCAGGCCGCGGCACGTGGCAACCCCCTGTACCTGGAGCAGCTGGTGGCCTGGGCGACCGAGAGCGGTCAGCCGACCCTCCCCGGGTCGGTCCGGGCCCTGATCGCCGCCCGGCTGGATCTACTGGACAGACAGGAGCGCGAGGTGGTCCAGGCGGCAGCTGTCGTCGGCCCCTCGGGCTCCGTCGACCTCATCGACGTGCTGCTGTCCCCCGGTGCTGCCGCTCCACACCTGCCGGGGCTGACGCGACGGCACGTGCTGGCCCACACCGAGGCGCCCGGGCGGTACGCCTTCCAGCACGACCTCGTCGCGGAGGTGGCGCTGCGGTCGATCCCCGAGGGGCGGCGGCGGGTGCTCCATCGGACGTTGGCGTTGCACCTGGAGTCCAGCGAGGAGGGGGTGGGCCGACCGTCGCTGATCGCCCACCACTGGCTCGGCGCCGCGGACGCCGACCGGTGCATGCCGTGGCTCGTCGCCGCAGCGGACGAGGCGGCCCGGGAATGGGCGCACCACGATGCCGTGGGACTGCTGGACCAGGCGATCACGCTGCTCGAGACCGACGACGAGGCCGACGAGGCCCTGCTGCGGTCGCTGTACCTGCGTCGGGGCACGGCGGTGGTCCGCTGGATGCACCGGGTCATCGACTGGTACATGTTCGAGGAGCAGCCTGCGGGGGGGCCGGTCTGACGGCTCAGCTGTTCCCGTCGGGGTCCGGACCGAACTCGGCGATCACCTCATGGACCTCGTCGATGAAGTGGTGCCCGGTCCGCAGGCCGTGCTCGCGCAGGTCGTCCTCGTCGCCGCTGTCGTAGACGCAGAAGGTGGTCAGGTTGCCCTCCTCGTCCACCGCCGGGTGGCTGTGCAGCCAGCGGACGTCCTCGAAGCGCGTCGCGAGGTCCAGCATGTTGCGGACGACGCGGGCCATGTGGTCGGGGTCCAGCCGTTCCCACGACCGCTTCACCAGGTAGCGGGGCATCAGACCTCCGCCTCCGGCACGAAGTCCGCCGGACGGGCGTCCTCACCCAGCTCACGGATCGTCTGCACGGCGTGCCCACCGACGAGGTCGGCGTTGGCCTCCACGAGGTCGGGGCTGGCGGCCAGGTGGATGCAGTAGGACTGCACCTCGCCCTCTGACGTGCGGAC
>JBFKGB010000462.1:0-2530 GCA_041633535.1 Euzebya sp.
AGGCCGCCGCGGTCGTCGGCTTCGGCCGCTACGCCGAGCTGCCCGACATCGTCGCGCGCGCCCTCGCCGGGGTGCCCGACACCCAGGCCGCCCCGCCCACCGTCGGCGCGGACCCCGCGATGCAGCGCGGCCTGCCCCTGCTGGGCACCGGCCCGGCCGGCCCCGACGCCCCGCCGACCGCCAGCTTCCCGCTGCGGACCGTCCCGAAGGGGCCCTGGGCGTACCTGAAGATCGCCGGCGGCTGTGACCGGGTGTGCACGTTCTGCTCCATCCCCTCCTTCCGTGGCCGGTTCAGCTCGCGGCCCCTGCCCGAGCTCGAGGCCGAGGTCCGCTGGCTGGTCGAGCAGGGCGTCCGCGAGCTGGTGTGCGTCAGCGAGAACACCACGTCCTGGGGCAAGGACCTGCAGGACGGCCGCCACGGGCAGGCCGACCTGGTCAGCATGTTCGACCGGGTCGAGGGCCTGGAGATGGTGCGGCTGATGTACCTGCAGCCCGCCGAGATCACCCCCGTCCTGCTGGACGCGATGGCGGCCAGCGACACCGTCGTGCCCTACTACGACCTGTCGCTGCAGCACGCCTCGGCCGACGTGCTGGACCGGATGGCCCGCAGCGGCAGCCCCGAGCGCTTCCTCAACCTGATCGAGGGCATCCGTCGGCGCGACCCGCAGGCGGTGTTCCGCTCCTCCTTCATCACCGGGTTCCCCGGCGAGACCGAGGCGGACGTGCAGACCCTCATCGACTTCGCCGACGCCGCCGGCCTGGACTGGTCGGGCGTGTTCACCTACTCGCCCGAGGACGGCACCCCCGCGGCCACGATGGACCACCAGGTGCCCCACGACGAGGCACGCGCGCGCGCCGAGGCGGTCACCGAGGTGCTGGAGGCAGTCGCCCAGGAGCGCACCGACGCTTTCGTCGGCCGTCGTCTGGAGATGATGGTGGAGTCCCACGAGGACGGGATCGCCATCGGTCGCAGCTATCGTGAGGCGCCCGAGACCGACGGTGAGATCCGCGTCGCGGGGATCGAGGTCCCCGTCGGACGGTTCGCACCGGTCCTGATCGTCGATACTGACGGTGTCGACCTGATCGGCGAGCCTGCCTGACCCCCCACCGATAGGAGACCGACGTTGGACGACAGCGGCCCCTCCCCGTCGGGTCCGATGGTCGAGCCCTCGGAGGTGCCGCCGGGCCGTGCGGTCGAGCCGAGCCCGCTGAACATGGCCAACGCCTTCACGTTCCTGCGTGTCCTGCTGGTCCCCGTCATCGCCGTGCTGCTGGTCGGCAGCGCCGGCGCCGAGACCCCGAACACCACGGCGCGCTGGTGGGCCTTCGGCATCTTCGTCTTCGCGGCCCTGACCGACTCGATCGACGGATGGCTGGCCCGACGGCTCGTCGGTGTGACGCGCTGGGGCCAGCTGGCCGACCCACTGGCCGACAAGCTGCTGATCATCGGGTCGCTGGCCATCCTGGCTGCGCTGGGGGAGCTGCCGTGGTGGGCGGTGCTGCTGATCGTGGCGCGGGAGGCCGCGGTCACCTGGCAGCGCGCCGTGCTGGTCCGCAGCCTCGGTGTCGTCATGCCCGCCAGCGTCTGGGGCAAGGTCAAGACCGTCACGCAGGTCATCGCGGTGACGCTGTACCTGTACCCGGGCGTGTCCGTCGCGGTCCGCGAGACGTCGCTGGCGGTCGCGCTGGTCGCCACCGTCGGCAGCGGCCTGGAGTACCTCTTCCGGGTGCGTCGCCTGCGCAGCGCCGCGACGACGGTGACCGCCGGCGAGGACCGGCGGTGACGTTGCACGCCGAGCTGGTCGCGGTCGGCACCGAGCTGCTGCTGGGCGACGTGGTGGACACCAACTCGGCCTGGATCTCGACCCGTCTGGCCGAGATCGGGGTCGACGTCGACCGGCACGTCGCCGTGGGCGACGACATCGCGGTGATGGTCCAGACGATCCGCGAGGCCTGTGCACGCGCCGACGTGGTGGTGGTGACGGGTGGGCTGGGCCCCACCCAGGACGACCTGACCCGTGAGGCCGTGGCCCGGGTCGCCGGGGTCGACCTGGTCCGCGACGAGGCGATGGCACGGGAGATCGCCGCCTGGTTCGCCTCGCGGGGCCACGACATGCCGCCGAACAACCTGCAGCAGGCCGACCTGCCCGCAGGCGGCCGCTGGCTGAGCCGCGTCGGCACCGCGCCCGGCATCTGCCTGCAGGTCGGGGACACCGTCGTGTTCTGCCTGCCGGGCGTCCCCCGTGAGATGCAGGCCATGGTGATCGACGACGTCGTCCCGCAGCTGCAGCGCCGGGCCGGGCTGGCCGCGACCGTCACCCGTGCGGTCCGCACCGCGGGCCTCGGCGAGAGCGCCATCGCCCAGACGCTGGCCGGCCTGGTCACCGATGTCGAGGCACGTGGCAACCCGACGATCGCGTTCCTCGCCTCGGCGGGCGAGACCCGGGTGAAGGTGACGGCCCGTGCGGCGACCCGCGAGGAGGCCCTGGCACTGGCCGACCCGGTCGTCCAGCAGGTCGTGGACCTGCTG
>JBFKGB010000463.1:0-2528 GCA_041633535.1 Euzebya sp.
CGCCACCGCTCCCCCAGCTCGACGATCTCGTCCCGGTTCAGCTCGTCCCACAGCCGCATGTAGCGCAGACGCAGCTCCTCGGTCACCTGCAACGGGTCCAGCCCGTCGGCCAGCTCCAGCTCGGCCTGCACGTCCATAAGCCCGCCCGCGACGTTCAGCTCGGTGATCTCGAGGTCCGCCATCCGCTGGCCGTCGCTCAGCTCGTCGTGCCGCTCACCGGTCTCCATGTCGACCACGAAGGCAGCCAGCGCGCCGCCGTCACGCTTCAGCAGGGTGTTGTTCAGCGAGCAGTCGCCCCAGTAGTAGCCGGCGAGGTGCATCCGGACGAGCAGCAGCGACAGGGCGTCCAGCAGGTTCTCCGTCACCTCAGACGTCGCCGTCAACGTCCCCCAGCGGGTCGAGAACAGGTGGCGGTACGGCAGGCTGAAGTCCAGGTAGCGGGTGATCAGCACGTCGTCCATGTCGTCGCGCTGGACGACCCCGACCCGCTCGACGACAGGGAGCCCGTCCTCGGCCATCTGCCCCAGCAGCCGGTACTCCTTCATCGCGTCGGTGCCCGGCAGCTCCTTCAGCGCGTAGATGGCGGAGTCGACGGCAAGGAACTTCACGACGTGCCGGTGGGTGCCCCGGGCGACCTCCACCAGCCGGTCGTCGTCCCAGGTCGACAGGGGCCGGTTCCAGTCGGGATCCAGCAGGAACGGCGCGCTGCGCCGCGCCACCAGCCGCCACGTTCGTTCCGCCATGGCGCCAGCCTAGGGAACGGTGCGGTGTCAGGGGCCGTTGCGGGCCGGGACACTAGGCTGTCGCCCATGGACGAGGATCCCGCCTACGACCCGCTGCCCCGCCTGGAGGAGAAGCCGGCGCCGACGCTGCGGCTGGACTTCGCCGAGGCGCTGGACGACTGCGACCAGGCCCTGCTGTCCGTGGGCAACGGGGTCGCCCAGGCGATCCGCCCGATGACCGAGGCGTTCCTGACCGGCGACGGCCACACCGCCGCACGGCTGGTGTCGGCGGACCGGCTGATCGACCAGGCCTGCCACGACCTCGAGGAGCGCTGCTTCCTGCTGATCGCCCAGCAGTCACCGGTCGCAGGCGACCTGCGTCGCCTGGTGGCGGTGCTGAAGTGCGTGCAGGACGTCAGCCGGTCCGGCGACCTGCTGCGGCACGTCGGGGAGTCCCTGACCTGGATCCACCCGCCCTCGCTGCCGGCCAAGCTGCGCGAGACGGTCGCCCAGCTGGGCGAGGTCAGCCACCACCTGTTCACCGCGGGCCTCGAGTCCTGGCGTCAGGGCGACGCGCTGGCAGCCAACGAGCTTGAGCAGGAGGACGACCAGGTCGACCTCCTCCAGAAGGTGCTGCTGACCGACCTCTACACCGGCACGCAGTCCGTCGAGGAGGCCGTCAGCCTGGCCCTGATCGCCCGCTACTACGAGCGGATCGCCGACCACGGTGTCGAGATCGCACGGCAGACCAGCTACGTCGTCACCGGCCAGCGTCCGCCGGCCGGCTCCGGCTGACCGGACGCTGCCGCCCGGCGTCGCTCAGCTGGTGCGGATGTTCCGCTCGACGGCGTCGGCCACGTCGGGGGTGATGGCGACGATGCCATGCGCCTGCTGGGCGTGGCGTGCGATCTCGGCCATCAGCTCGTCGCGGTCGGGGGCGGTGAACGTGGTGGCGCAGCCGGGCATGACGTCTCCGCATGCGAGCTCGTAGGTCATGATGTCGATCCTCGTGTCGGCGTCTGAGGGGATGAGCGGCAGCCGGATCCAGAAGTGGTTGCCCTCATCGTCGACGCGCAGGCCGATCTGGCCACCGTGCGCCACCGTGAGGGACCGGCAGACGTACAGACCCAGTCCTACCCCCTCGACGCCGGTGGAACCACGTTCGAACGGCTCGAACATCATCGCCGCGACCTCGCGCGGGATCGGGTCACCCGGTGAGGACACGACGACCTCGGCGTAGGCGCCGCGGCGGCCGACGGTGACCTCCGGCGTCCCCGCCGCGTGCTTGCGGGCGTTGTCCAGCAGGTTGTCGAGCACCTGTCCGAACCGCGCGTAGTCCAGCGCCACCGTGCTGTCGTCCAAGACGGTGACCGTGGGACGCATCCCGGACCGCACCGCCACGATCCGCTCGACGACCTCGGCCAGGGACCGCTCGTCGACCTGCAGCGGCAGCTGACCCAGGGCGACCCCGGTGGCGTCCAGCGCGTCGTCGGCCAGCCGACGCAGGCGGTCGACCTGTGCCTCGACCGCGTCCAGGGCGTGCTGCTGGAACCCCTGCGTGCCCCCCGGCTGGCGCAGGATGTCGACCCAGCCCTGGATCATGGTCAGCGGCGACCGCAGCTCGTGGGCGACCAGACCCAGATGACGTTCACGGTGCTGCGCGTCCGGCTCGGGGGTCGCAGCGCCCACCGCCGCCTGCCCGGCGGTGACGAACGCCTGCACCCAGCGCTCCAGCACGCTCTCGGCGATACCCAGCTGCCCGGCCACGGTCCCGACCTCGACCCCTGCCAGGACGGCCAGCACGGC
>JBFKGB010000464.1:0-2504 GCA_041633535.1 Euzebya sp.
AGCGTCGTCGATGCGGCCGCACCCGTCGTGCAGGTCCTGCCCGCCCCCGCGGCCGACGTCGTGAACACCGTCGTCGGCGGCGCGTCCGGCGACACCGGCGAGCAGGCGCCCCCCGCGACGCCGCAGGGTCAGGGCTCCGGGTCCGGCTCCTCGGGCCAGCCCGACACGTCGGGCGCTGACGGCGACACGAAGGTCGAGGCCGCAGGCAAGGGTCCGGTCGAGGTCATGGAGCCCCAGGCGCCGGCCGCGGACGGACGCGTCGCCGGCGGTCCGACGATCCAGCCGCTGGACGTCTCGGCCGTCGGCCGCAACATCCCCGGCATCCGCAGCCAGAACGGTGTGACGCTGCAGCCCTTCGACATGCCCCTGGTCTCGGTGCCCATGGCCTTCGAGGCCCCGCAGATCGCCGGTGTGCCGGTGACGACCTCCAGCCCCGTGTCGGCCCTGGCCATGGAGGCCGTCAGCTTCGCCGGCGACGCCGTCCTCCCCCAGACCACTGGCGCCGCCGGATGGGTGACCGCGACAGGACTGGGCATGCTGGCCGGTGCAGGTGTCCTCGTCCGCCGCCGCGCGGCAGCGCTGACCGTCACCACGCTCGACGTCTGACCATCGGCATGAGACCCTGACCACAACGACCTCCTAGGGCCTCGGACCTCGCCGTCACCACGGCGGGGTTCTTGGTGTCAGCGGCGATGAACGCCGTTCGGTCAGTCCCAGGCGCGGTCCAGGCCCGACACCTGACGGGCGACCCGGTGGGCCACGCCGCTGGGGTAGCCGCGGCGCACCAGGAACCCCACCAGGCGGCTGGCCACCTTCTCGGGTTCCAGGGTGGCAGGCATGCGCCGTGCGCGGGCCTCGGCGAGGTCGGTGGCCTGTGCCTCCTCGTCGTGGCCGTCCAGCTGCTGCAGGGCGTCGTCGATGACGACGTCCGGCACCTGACGCCGACGCAGCTCGCGCACCAGGCGGCTGCGCCCGTAGCCACGGTTGACCCCACGGTCGTTGACCCACGCCGCGGCGAAGGCAGCGTCGTCGAGCATCCCGACCGCGACCGCCCGCGCCACGACCGCGTCGACGACGTCGGTGTCGTGCCCCTTGCCCTGCAGCTTGTCGCGGGCCTCGGCCACGGTGAGGGGCCGCTGGGCCGTCGAACGGGTCAGGAACGCCATGGCCGCGCCCCCGCCGTCGGGCAGCACCGCGTCGGCCGGGGGTCGGGAATCGTCGACCACCGCGTGGTCGGCCGTGACACCGGCGATGCGCGCCTGCAGTGCGGCGAGCACCGCCGGGTCGGGACGGCGGGGTCGGTCCTCGGGGTGCGCGGGCACCTCAGTCGCGCCTCCACGACGGGGCGGCCCCCGAGGCGGCGATCAGGTCGACGGTGAAGTTGGCGTTGTCGCGCAGCGCGGACTCGGTCGTACGGCGCAGCACGTGCGCGGCCCGCTGGCACTCGATGTACTCGGGCTCGGCCTGCAGCTGCGGCGGCACCTTCGCCAGCAGCGGCAGCACCTCGCGGGTGACCTTGTGGGCGAGCGTGCGCTGACGACGGACGGCCGCCCAGCGGTCGCCCTCGCTGAGGTGCTCGTCGCGCATCGAGCGGACCGCCTCGCGCTGGGCGGCCTTCACCGCCTGGTCGCACCACAGCAGCTGCCGACGCAGAGCGCGCAGCTGACCACGCCGGCCGACGGGGAGCTGCTCGGTCCGCATCATCCGCAGCAGGTCGGGGTCGTCGGCCTGCTGACCGTCGTCGTGCCGACCGGCCCGGTCCAGGACGATGGTGTCCTCGGGGTCTGGTGCCTCCAACAACCGCTGCTGCATGTCGGGTCCTCTCCGGTCGCGTGCCGTGCCCACGTCCCCCGACAGTCGTGTAGTCACACGTCGGTGGTTCATGGGGTACAAGGATATGCAGTGGGTGTGACATCGCTGCCCCACCGATCCGTCCGGTTCGACGTCCGGGCCCCCGGCGGGGTTCCCGCCGCTACGCGGTGAGGCGGACCAGGGCCCGGTGCAGCATGGTCAGGGCCGCGGCCGCGGCGTACTCCTGGACCGCGGCGCGATCACGCCCGGGCAGGGTGACCTCGCGTGACCGCGGACGCCCGTCAGGACCGACCACGGCCAGCCACAGGGTCCCGACCGGCTGTCCACCCTGGGTGGCCGGCCCGGCGACGCCGGTGACGGCCAGACCCATGTCGGCGCCCAGACGGTCGGCGGCGGCGGTGGCCAGCGCCTCGGCCGTCCACGCCGACACCGGGCCGTGCGCCTCGAGCCCCGAGGGGTCCAGGCCGGCCAGCGACACCTTCGTCGCCGTCGCGTAGGTCACCAGCCCGCCCAGGAACCACGCCGAGGCGCCAGGCACGCCGACGAGCCGCGCCCCCACGCCGCCCCCGGTGATCGACTCGGCGACGGCGACGGTCATCCCGGCGCGCAGCAGCCGCCGGCCGATGTCGACCTCGACCCCGTCGTCGTCGAGCCCGACCACCCCGGGCCCCAGCAGGTCCACGACCTGCTGG
>JBFKGB010000465.1:0-2496 GCA_041633535.1 Euzebya sp.
GAGGCGCCCTGCTCCAGCGACTCGGCGGTCGCCGCCATCAGGGCCGCGTTGCCCGAGATCTGCTCGGCGGTCTGGGCGACCTGGCTGGCGGCCTCGCTGGCCAGCGTCATCGACTCCACGACCTGGTCGGTGGCGGCCTGCTGCTGCTGCGTGGTCTGGCGGACCTGCTCGGCCGACACCGTCACGTCCTCCAGCTGGGTCAGACCCGACGCCAGCTGCTTCGACCCGCTCTCCATCGTCAGCAGGGTCGAGGTCATCTGCTGCTCGGTCGCGCTGATGATCACGGCGATGTCGCCTGCAGAGGCCTTGGACCGCTCGGCCAGACGGCGGACCTCGTCGGCCACGACCGCGAAGCCGTCACCGGCCTCGCCGGCCCGCGCGGCCTCGATGGCGGCGTTCAGCGCCAGCATGTTGGTCTGGTCGGCCAGCTCGTTGATCAGCGAGAGGATGTCGGCGATCCGCGCGACCTCGGCGGCCAGGTCGAGCGTCTGCTGGCTGGACCGGTCGATCTGGTCACGTGCCCGTCCCAGGTCGTCGCGGGTCCGTGCGGTCTGGGCGGCGACGTCGGTCGCGGTACGGGCGATCTGGGCGGCGGACCGGCTGAGCTCCTCCATGGTGGTCGAGGTCTCGGTGACGGTGGCGCTCTGCTCGGTCGTCGTCGTCGCCAGCTGCAGGGCGTTGCTGGACATCCCTGCCGCCTGCTCGCGGACCTGTGCGGCCGCCTCCTCGGTGACCGCCGTCAGGCTGCGCAGGTAGTCGCTCTCGCGGGCGGCGAACACGACGCTGAAGGCCACCAGCAGGACCAGACCACCCAGACCCAGCCCCAGGCCCAGCAGCAGCACCGTCCGCTGGCCGGCCAGGGCCTCCTGCAGCGGCGCCTTCGTGATGACCACCAGCTGGGGTCCCGGCACGCTGGCGTAGCCGCCCAGGACCTCAACCCCCTTGTAGTCCACCCAGCGACGGCTGCCCTCGGACTGCTCCAGGGCCCGCTGGACCGTCGTGGCGTCCAGATCCGTGCTGAGCGCACCGTCGAGCAGCAGCTGGACGGACGACTCCGGTACCCCCGAGTCGGAGGTGTAGACCAGCTTCGCCGCCGCGGTCGCGACCTGGATCTCGGCGTTCGCAGCGAAGTCGGCGTCGCCGACCAGACGGGCGACGGTCTCGACCGACAGGTCGCCCAGCACCACGGCCGCAGGGTCCCCACCGTCGTCCAGCACCGGTCGGGCGATGACCAGACGCAGCGTGTCGTCCTCGCGGTACAGCGCCGACATCGTCGCGGCCCCGCCGGTGGCGTCGACGAACCAGGTCCTGCCGGTGGGGTCCAGCGGGCTGGTCCCGACGGCGGCGGCCAGCAGGGTCCCGTCGAGGTCGCTGACCTGCAGGACCTCGAACCCGTGGCCGGACCGCTGCACCCGCGTCAGGACCGTGCGGACCGCATCCGGGTCGTCCAGGACCGGTGCAACCGCGTCGGCCAGCTGCTCGACGTCGTCGGTCCGCTCGTCCAGCCAGTCATGGATGCGGGCCGCACCGGCCACCGCCCGCTCCTGTGCCGTGCGCCGGACGGAGGACTCGACGGTGCGGCTGCCCACCACCGTCATCGTGCCGACCAGAACCAGGATCGTGGGGACGAGCACAGCCAGCAGTCCCGTGACCATCCGCGTCCGGTAGGTGCGCACCGGCCCCGCGGCGACGTCCTCGGTGGCGTCAGCGGGTGGCGCACCGTCGGGTGTCTGTGCTGGCATCTGCTGGTGGTCCTCGTCCCAGGCCCCTGTCGGGCGTCGGCGCAGTGTAGACGTGGGCGTCGCCGGCCAGTGGGTAGCCTGTTGCGGGTCATCGATCCGCGATGGCACCTGACCGGAGAACGCGCAGCCATGGCAGACATCACCCTCGGCGGCAGCCCCGCCTCGACCAACGGCGACCTCCCCGGTGTGGGCAGCCCCGCACCCGGGTTCACGCTGACCAGCAGCAAGCTGGAGGAGCTCTCCAGCGAGCACCTCGCCGGTCGCAAGGTGGTCCTCAACATCTTCCCCAGCGTCGACACCGGCGTGTGCGCCGCCAGCGTGCGCGAGTTCAACGCGCGGGCGACCGACCTGGCCGACACCGAGGTGGTGTGCGTCTCGGCGGACCTGCCGTTCGCCCAGGCACGCTTCTGCGGGGCCGAGGGGATCGAGGGGGTCACGATGGCCTCGACCTTCCGCAACCCCTCCTTCCTCAGCGACTACGGGGTGCGGCTCGAGAACGGCAAGTTCGCCGGCCTGGCCGCGCGTGCTGTCGTCGTCCTGGACCACGACGGGGTCGTCCTGCACTCCCAGCTGGTGCCCGAGATCGGGCAGGAGCCCGACTACGACGCCGCCCTGGCCGCGCTCTGACCCGCTGACACGGCCGGACAGGCCCTCGTGTTCGTGCACGGGCGCCACGTCGGGCATACTTGGCGACCCGGGTCGGGTGGTTGTGGGGAAGCGATCATCAGACTCGACCGGCGAGGCCCCTCCATCA
>JBFKGB010000466.1:0-2480 GCA_041633535.1 Euzebya sp.
GCGATCGCCGAGCGGCTGTGGCCGGCCGTGGCGTCCACCTATCCCCAGGGGCCGCAGCCGTGGGGTGACCCGCTGACGTTCCCCGACCTGGTCCACCTGTCGCTGATGGTGGCGCACTGCGACGGGCTGGGCGCGACCGGACGGACCGCCATCGCACACGGCATCCGACACGGTCTGACGGGACGCGACCCCTCGGACCCTCCTGATCGCCGCAGGATCGAGTACGCACCCCTGGCCTACGACGACCTGGCGGACGATCCGGACGATCCCTACCCGCCGGACGTCGTCATCCCTGCCTGACCCCGCCCGCTGAGGGTGCGCCCTGACGCTCCTCACGGCCCGGGAAGGGGATCCGGTAGACACAGGCGTCGCAGTTGGCGCGGATGTCGCCGCCCAGCGCCTCGTGGTAGCGCTGCACGACGGCGTCGGCGACCTTCCCGTCCGGACCGAAGCGGCCGGCCTTGGCGATCTGCAGACCGGTCTCGGCACCCACCTCGTCGACGGCGTCCCACACGCGGGCCTCCAGCAGGCCGGCCAGCAGCGACCAGCTGAACACCACCACCCGCGTCCCGCCGGCGGCCGCGATCCGACGCAGCACGACGTCGGTCCGCGGCCAGGTGACGCCGGCCACACAGGTCTCGACCCAGCGGTGTCCGCTGCCCTCCGCGATCATCCGGGCCGCCTTGTACAGCTCACCGTTGGCGTCTGGGTCGCTGGACCCGCTGGCGGCGACGAGCAGCACCTCCTCGGCACGGCCCTCTCGCGGGGACACCTCATCGATCCGGTCCCACGCCAGCTGCAGCAGGTCAGGGTGCACGCCCAGGACACGGCCGTGGTGGACGTGGGTGTCGGGGTAGGCGTCCCGGATCTCGGTCACCTGCTCGGGCACGTCGTTCTTGGCGTGCCCGGCGGCGAAGTTCAGCAGCGGGACGGTCACCAGGCTGGTCGCACCGGCCTGCAGCAGCGGCCGGGCGCCCTCGACGCCCTGGGGGTCGCTGAAGTCCTCCAGCCAGGCGGCGCCGACCGGGACGGGCAGGCGTGCGGCGACCTCCCCGACCAGCACCTCCATCTCCTCGGCACCGCGGGGGTCCCTCGTTCCGTGCGCGATCATCAGCAGTCCAGGCGTGGTCATGCCGCCGATGTTGCCCTGTCCTGCGGGAGAGCACTCCTCTAGTCTGCGCCCCGACGTGCCCATCGAGCGACGAGGTTGTGGACATGAGTGACCAGGTGATGAAGGAACGGCAGCAGATCCTGTCAGCGATCGAGGGGCAGACACTGTGCTCGCTGTTCCAGTCGACGGTGTCGACCTACGGGGCCAAGGACGCGCTGGGACGACGCGCCGCCGACGGCACCTGGACCTGGCTGACGTGGGCGCAGTACGGCGAGGCGGCCAGGGACTTCGCGATGGCCCTGCACGCCCGGGGGCTCGGCAAGGGCGACTTCGTCGCGATCATGGTCGAGAACCGCCCCGAGCACTGCATCGCCGACGTGGGCTCGTTCCACGCCGCGGCGACGGGCATCAGCGTCTACAACACGCTGGCCGAGGACCAGATCGCCTACGTGGCCGACAACTGCGGCGCCCGCGTCGCCGTGCTGAACGACCACACGGTCTACGAGCGCTGGGCCGCGGTCCGCGACCAGCTGCCCGACCTGACGACGATCGTGGTCGTCGACGGTGCCGACCGGTGCGAGGGTGAGGGCGTCATCAGCTGGGACGACTTCCTCGCCGAGGGCGCTGCCCACCTCGCCGAGGTCGGTCTGCAGACCTTCACCGACACCTGGCAGTCCGTCGAGCCTGACGACATCGCCACGCTGATCTACACCTCGGGCACCACCGGTCCGCCCAAGGGTGTGGTCGAGACCCACAAGGCCGTGCTGTACATGATGGAGGCGGCCCGCAGCATCTTCGCGCTGCCGATGAACCCCAACACGCTGTCCTACCTGCCCCTGGCGCACGTCGCCGAGCGGATGTTCAGCCACTGGCAGGGCATGCGCTACGCCGCCAAGGTCTTCTTCTGCGAGGACTACACCCAGATCGCGGAGTTCCTCCCGGTCGCCCAGCCCACCGCGTTCCTGGCCGTGCCGCGGGTGTGGGAGAAGATGCGGGCTGCGCTGGTGGCCAAGGTCGAGGCAGCCGAGGGCGCCAAGGGCAAGCTCGGCCAGCAGGCCTTCTCGATCCTCCCGCAGCTGGGCGCCATGCGGATGTCCGGTCGGACCCCCTCCCTCCTGCTGCAGGGTCAGGCCGCGCTGTTCGAGAAGCTGGTCTACTCCAAGGTGCGTGCGGCCCTGGGCTTCTCGGACACACGCATCGCCCTGACGGGTGCAGCGCCCATGCCCGACGACCTGCTGATGTTCTTCGCTGGCCTGGGCATCGAGATCCTGAACGTCTACGGCATGACCGAGACGTGTGCGGTCACCAACGCCAACCGGCCCGGGCGGGTCCGGATCGGCTCGGTCGGCGAGCACGTCCCCGGCGTGGA
>JBFKGB010000467.1:0-2430 GCA_041633535.1 Euzebya sp.
AGGACCAGGCCGACGACGGCCAGGAGGGTCCCCAGCAGCGTGCGGGGGCTGGGCACCCGGCCCGTCCGGGCCCACGCCAGGCCGACCAGCAGCACCGGCGCCAGGTACTCCAGCAGCAGAGCGACCCCGACGGACAGGTACTGCACGGCGCTGAAGAAGCAGGCCTGGGCGCCGGCGACCGCGACGACCCCGTACAGCGCGATCATCCGGGCGTCCTTGGACAGCGGCGTACGGCGCCGCAGGGCCAGCACGGTGGCGGGCAGCATCACCAGCGCGGCCCCGCCGATCCGGACGCCGACCGCGGCCCCCGGGGACCAGCCCGCGTCCAGCAACGACTTCGCGAAGGGGCCGGACGACGCGAACGTCGCGGCGGACACCAGCGCCAGGGCCAGGCCGGCGTTGGATGGACGGGCGTGCGTCACAGGGACACCTCCGGGGTTCGTCAGGAGTGAACGGGCGTTACACTCATGAGGCTATGTCGCCACCATGTCAGGAGTCAACTTGCCGTTCACGCATGACACCGAGATGTCGCTGCTCGCGATGGCGTCGCTGGTCAACACCGAGGCGGCAGCGAGCGCCAGCGGCGAGGAGGAGATGGCCACGCAGGCCCAGCTGGACGCCTTCGTCGAGGCGCACCGCTACAGCGGCTCGCGGACCCGCGACGAGGCCGAGCTGCAGGCGCTGCGTGATGTCCGACCGTTGCTGCGTGCCCTGTGGACCGCCGGTGAGGAGGGTGCGGTCCAGCGGGTCAACGCGCTGCTGCGCGAGCACCGGGCCCTGCCCCAGCTGGTGCGCCACGACGGCTGGGACTGGCACGTGCACGCCGTGGGCGAGGAGGCCCCGCTGGCCCAGCGGATCGCCGTGGAGTCCGCGCTGGCCGTCGTGGACCTGATCCGCCAGGGCGAGCTGCGCCGGCTGCGGCTGTGCGAGGGGGAGGACTGCGCAGCCGTCCTCGTCGACCTCTCCCGCAACCGCTCCAAGCGCTACTGCGACGTCGCCAACTGCGGCAACCGCGCCCACGTGGCCGCCTACCGCGCCCGCCGCGCCGCCGGCAGCTGACCGCGGTGTCAAGGTCCGGCGTGTGCGGCCCCCGAACGACGCGATCGGGGCCCAACTCGTCCATGCGCGAGGTTCGGCACGATCGTGCGTCGCACCGTTCGGCACGATCGGGGCCCAACTCGTGCGGAGGCGAGTTGGCCCCCGATCGTGCCGGTGGGGGGCGCCGACACCGGACCCGCGACCGATCATGGGCCGGCCCGCACCGCCCTCGCCTCAGACCGCGGTCCAGCGGGCCAGCTGCCGGGACTGCACGACCAGCTGGCCGGTCGCGTCGTGCACGACGGCGTCCTCCTCCAGGAACCCGTCGGTCACCGCGCGGGTCGACGCCTCGATGCGCAGCGGACCGTCGGCGGGCCGGGCCCGCACGTGGGCGGTCAGCTCGACGGTCGGCACCCATCCCTCCCTCCCCATGCCGTTCCACACCGCGGGCGGCGTCAGGTCGCAGGCCAGCAGGGCGGTCAGCTGGTCAGCGGGACCGTCGGCGGTGACGCCACGCAGCGACGCGTCGGCGGAGGTGTCGCCGGTCACGAACCCGACGGTCGCCAGGTCCATCCGCAGCCCCAGCCGCTCGGCGACCGCGGGGGAGGGGAACGTGGCCTCCGGCGCGCCGGCGGGCGGGCTCAACCGGCTGCCGGCCGGGTCCCAGTCCGACAGCGACCCCCAGCGCGGCCCCTGCAGGTCGGCGCGGTCGCCGGTCGAGGCCATGATCGCCAGCACCGGCCTGCCGTCCTGGCTTGCGGTCACCTGGGTGGTGGTGAACCGGCGGCTGCCGCCCACGACGGTCCGGTCGAACCGCATCGGCCCGACCGCCGCCTTGCGCAGGTAGTGCACGGTGATGCTGAACAGGTCGGGCGTGTCGGTGCCGTGCAGCACGGCCGCGCCGGCGAGGGCTGCCAGGTAGCCGCCGTGGGGGATGCCGAAGACGTCCCACCCCTCGTGCACGTGCCCCATGACGAGCGCCCCCTCGCCCTCGATGGTCAGCGCGTCGGCCAACCCCGTCACCGGTGCGCCACCAGCGTGCGGGCCACGATCTCCCACACGTCGGGGTCGACACCCAGCGACAGGTGGGTCGAGCCGACCTCGACGTGCGTGACGTCGGGGCTGTGGTGGTCCACCGACGCCCGCCAGGCCACGACGGCATCACGTCGGCTGAAGATCGACGTGACGGGTTGGGTGAGGGGTGAGGCGGCCTCGGCCGCGTCGATCCGCCGGACGATCTGGGCCTGCCGCTCGGGCGGCTGCGGCTCGCCGACGCTGGTGTACACGCCGCCACCGATGATCGGCGATCCGAACGTGATGACCTGGACGACCTCGTCGGGCAGCAGTCGGGCGGCCTCGCGGGCGATGACCCCGCCAAGGCTCCAGCCGACC
>JBFKGB010000468.1:0-2415 GCA_041633535.1 Euzebya sp.
GCTGGCCGATGGGGTGCTGGTCGGCAGCAACGCCACCATCCTGCAGGGCCTGCGGATCGGGGAGGGCGCGGTGGTCGGCGCCGGTGCGGTCGTCACGAAGGACGTCGAAGCGGGTATGACGGTCGTGGGCACCCCCGCCCGCCCCCACGCCCCCGAGTGAAGACGAGGACCCCCTGACCTCCCTCCTGCGCCTCTCCGCCCTCCGCGAGCAGCTGCGCGCATCCCTGTGGCTGTGGCCCTCGGTCGCGGTCACCACCGCGATCGTCGCCGGGCTGACCCTGCCGCTGCTCGAGGCCAGCAACACCGAGGGGCTTGGCATCGCCGGCACCCCCGAGGGTGCCCGCGCGGTCCTGTCAACCGTCGCCGGGTCGATGATCACCGTCACCGGTCTGGTGTTCTCGCTGACCGTCGTCGCCCTGCAGATGGCCAGCAGCCAGTTCACCCCCCGGCTGCTGCGCACGTTCCTGTCCGACGGCGGCAACCAGGCGGTGCTGTCCACGTTCCTGGGCACGTTCGCCTATGCCCTGACGGTCCTGCGCAGCATCCGCAGCCCCGACGAGGGCGTCGCCTTCGTCCCCGACGTCGCCGTCACCGTCGGCCTGGCGCTGACGCTGCTCAGCGTCGGGATGCTGGTCTACTTCTTCCACCACCTGACCCAGCAGCTGCGTGTCGAGAACATCCTGCAGGAGGTCACCAGCGACACCAGCGCCCTGGTGCAGCGCGCCCTGTCCGACGTCGAGCCCGACGCAGTCGAGCCGCCCAGCGTCCCCGACCACGCCCTGCCGCTGCCGGTGCGCCGCAGCGGTTACCTGCAGGCCGCCGACAGCCAGATCCTGACCGACATCGCCGACGACCTGGGCCTGAGCATCCGGCTGCGTCCCACCGTCGGTACCCACCTGACCCTGGGTGGCACGCTGGGCTGGGTCTGGCCGGACGGGCCTAAAGCGGCGGTGCAGCTGGACACCGACGCCATCAGCAAGCGGGTCCACGACGGCGTCCAGATCGGTCCCGAGCGCACCCTGCAGCAGGACATCGCCTTCGGCCTGCGCCAGCTGGTCGACATCGCCGCCCGCGCCCTGTCACCCGGGATCAACGACCCGACAACCGCCGTCGCGGCGCTGCACGCCCTGGCCGAGGTGCTGGCCGGGCTGTGCGGGCAGGGCCTGGGTCCCATCGTGACGGTGGGGGAGGAGGGGCGGACCGTCGTCGTCCCCCGTCCGACCTACGGCGAGCTGCTGGCCCTGGCCTGCGACCAGCCACGCCGCTACGGGCGGGACGAGCCGGCCGTGCTCAGCGAGCTGCTGCGGCTGCTGACCGACCTGGCCGAGGTCGCCGTCGGCGATGACGAACGTGACGCCATCCGCGAGCAGATCGAGATGACCGTCGACGTGCTGCACGACACCTCGCTGTCGGGGCCCGAGCAGCGCCTGGTCCGCGAGCTGGCCCACCACGCCCGCGTCGCCGCCGACGGTGGCCGCCGCACCCCCGCCGCGGCCGAGGTCAGCGACGAGCCGGCCGCCTGATCCGGGTCTCAGCAGGCGGCCGTGGTAGCGCCGTGCGCGTCACCAGTCGAGGGTGGCCGCGGCCAGCGCCGTCGTGCTGACCTGGGCCAGTGCGGCGGTCATTTCGATGTCCTCAGGAACGGCGTCGTACCCCGCCTTCAGCGCCGCATCGATCCGAGACTGTCGTCGACGTTCCTGCCACCTGTGCCAGATGGCCAGATGTCCTCGAACCTGCCGTCTGATCCCGATCATGCAGCCGAGAACGCAAGCAGGTCCGCCATCGAGATGGTCACGCCGACGGCCGCGAGCTCGGCGGTGTCACCGACCCGCTCGACGCGGGTGTACCGCCCCTCCGACGGGGCGGTGTGCACGACCATCTGCCGAGCGGCCAGATCCAGCACCCAGTACGTGGGCACCAGCGCCTCGGCGTACACCTGCGCCTTGATCCCCAGGTCGCGGCGAAGGCTGGACTCGGCGACCTCGATGACCAGCAGCGCATCCGCCGGGTGCGGGGTCGACGCGGACCGTGCCCACGCGGCCGGGACCACGGCCAGGTCCGGCTCGGGCGCTGAGTCCGCCGTCGCCGACATCCCGCTCTGCACCCGGACGTGGAGGTCGTCGGCCAGATGCCGCGCGAACCACATGTTCAGCCACTGGACCGCCAGACCGTGGGGACGTCCCGTCGGTGACATCTCGACGATCATCCCCCGCAGCAGCTCGACCGGTTCGTCCTGCAGCAGGCCATGGTCGACCAGCAGGTCGTACTGCTGACGCGTCAGCCCGTGGACCGGCGCGTCCATCTGGGCGATCAGCTCTGCGGTGGACATGGCGGACATGGTCGAGGGCCCTCACCGATCCGGTCAACGGGGTGCTGTGGACAAGTGTGCCCCGGACACGACGGACGCCGCACCCC
>JBFKGB010000469.1:0-2386 GCA_041633535.1 Euzebya sp.
GAAGGCCGAACGGCACTGTGCGCGGCGGTGGTCGGATGGTTGGGTGGTGGGGCGGGTGTCCCGACACCGTTGGAGGGGGATCAGGTCATGCACACGACGTCATGGATCGTTCGGGTCGCCCTGGGGGCCGCGCTGCTGCTGACGGGGTGCGACGGCACGTCGGACGCCCCCGATGAGCAGTCCACGGACGACCAGCCCACGAGCGACCAGCCCACCATCGATCAGCCCACCTCGGCAGGCGATCAGGTCGTCGAGCTCGTCGACTTCGAGATCATCACCCCCACCGGTGCGTCGCCGGGCACGTTCGCCGTCCGCAACACCGGTAACGCCCCCCACACCCTCACCGCCGACGACGGGACGTTCGACACCGGGACGCTCCAGCCGGGCGAGGAGACGACGGTGACCATCGAGGCGACCGGACCGGTGGCCGTCCGCTGCGAGATCCACCCCGACGCGATGCGGGGGACGATCGACCTCGGCTAGGGCACCGGCGGCTACGGTCCTGCGCATGCGCGTCCTCCTGCTGAACGGCCCGAACCTGAACCTGCTGGGCACCCGCAACCCCGAGGTGTACGGCGACACCACGCTGGCGGACCTCGAGACCCTGTTCCGAGGCTGGGCCGCCGACCTGGGGGTGTCCCACGTCGAGGCCTACCAGTCCAACCACGAGGGCCACCTGATCGACCGGATCCACGCGGCGCGGGGCACGGTCGACGCGATCGTGTTCAACCCGGGGGCCTACACCCACACCTCCTACGCCCTGCACGACGCCATCGAGGCCGTCGAGGTGCCGACGGTCGAGACCCACATCTCCAACGTGGAGGAGCGCGAGGCGTGGCGTCGCCACTCCTGCATCCGACCCGCCTGCGTCCACACCGTCTACGGACGCGGGATCGAGGGGTACCGCTGGGCGCTGACCCACCTGGTCACCCGGGCCGCACACCCGGTGCAGCGTCTGGCCTGTGGTCCCCATCCCGACCAGCACGCCGACCTGCGCCTGCCGGAGGGGGAGGGGCCCTTCCCGCTTGCCGTGACCGTCCACGGTGGCTTCTGGCGTCACCAGTGGACGCGCGACACGATCGAGCGCGCGGCGCTGGACCTGACCCGTCGGGGCGTGGCCAGCCTGAACGTGGAGTACCGCCGTGTCGGCACCGGGGGCGGTCGCGAGGACAGCGTCCTGGACGTCGTCGCCGCCATCACGGCGGGGCTGCAGCACCCACAGGTCGACGCCGACCGCTGGGTCGTCGCGGGGCACTCCGCGGGTGCCCAGCTGGCGTTGGCGGCGGTCGCACGCATGAAGGTCAACCCCTTCGGCCCGGTGGCCCCGCCACGGCTGGCCGCGTCCCTGGGTGGCGTGCTGGACCTGCGCCGGGCGATGGCCGAGAACCTGGGCGACGGCGCGGTCCGGGCCTACCTGGACGGCGCGGACGCCGACCCGCTGTCGCCGATCCGTCTGCGGCCGCTGGGCACGCGCATCCTGGTGGCGCACGGCCGTGAGGACGACGAGGTCGGTGTGTCCCAGGCCGAGGGGTTCGTCGAGGCGAACCGGTCGATGGACGTCACGCCCGACGAGGTCGAGCTGCTGGTCCACGGAGGCGGCCACTACGACTACCTGGACCCCGCCGACCCGGCCTGGATCGCGGTGGCCGAACGCCTGGTGTCGGGGCTGCAGCAGCCCTAGGCGACCGGAGGGCCTGTCGCCGCATCCCCCTTGCGGCACGATCGGGGCCGAACTCGTCCCCACGCGCGCAACGGCACGATCCGCGACCCGGCCCCGAGGCCGGTACGCCTTCCTAGCGGTCCAGCGCCGCCCGCAGCGACAGGTGGGTGATCGCGGTGACCAGGTCCGCGGCGCGGACGTCCGGGCCCGCCCGGCATGCCCGGTCGACGACCGCGTCCAGTGGCACCGGCGGGGCGCTGCCCAGCGCCGTCAGGGTCGCCTCGTCCACGGCGAGCCAGCGCAGCAGGCTGCGGCTGTCGCCGTCGGCTGCCCGGGCGCGGGCCACCGCCAGGTCGGCGTCCCGGCTGAGCCCACGGGCCAGCAGCCCCAGGCGGCCGTAGGTCTCGGCCACCTCACCGTGTTCCTCGACCGCACGCTGGTCGGGCAGCCGGTGCACCAGCTCGTCGGCGTGGGGGTCCAGATCCACGCCGCACTCCTGCAGCAGGAACTCGAGGTCCTCACCGCCGACACGGCGGGCGGCAGCCAGTAGCTCCCGGGACCAGCAGGGCCGGTCGGTGACGGGCAGCGCCAGGTAGGCGGTGCGCAGCGGCGGCAGCGACCGGGCGGCGATGGCGGGGTGGACGGCCAGACGGGCACCGGCCTCGCCGAACCACTGCCGCAGCAGGGTGCCGGCCATGCCCTCGGGCTCACCGGCGATGCCGGCGA
>JBFKGB010000470.1:0-2372 GCA_041633535.1 Euzebya sp.
GTTGATCGTGGTGGTCTCGACGCGGGCGATGGCGGGGACGACCAGGCCCTCGGTCGTGCGGGTGGTGGTCAGGTCGGCCGGGTATGGGCCGTAGGGGTCGGTCAGCGGCTTCCAGTCCAGCGCGTCGCCGGGGACCTCATCGGCCTCGGCGATGGCGGCCGGGTCGGCGGTGCCCTCCGGCGAGCTCGACAGGTAGTACCAGCGGACGTAGGTCTGGATCGAGCAGTCGTCGTCCAGCTGGGTGGGGGCCTCGCCGGTCACGAGGTCGAAGTCGCGGATGTCAGCGACCCGGCAGACGAACGGGGTCTGGTGCGGTCCTGAGAAGACCGGCCCGGTGATCGGGTGGTTGGTGACCGGCAGGGTGGCGGTGCGGGCCCCGTGGACGGGGTGGACCGCGGTGAGGGCGATCGTGTTGTCGCCCTCCTGCAGCCCCTCGACCAGACCGGTCAGCATGGTGCGACCAGGGTTGTAGTCGTCGGGCTGCGGGCTGAACGCGGCGGTGACGTCGACGCCGTCGGCGGTCACCGTGACCCGGTCCTGCGCCGTGACGCCACGGATCCCGATCAGCGCATCGCCGCCGGTGACCGTGGCCGCGCGGGTCGACAGGACCGCCAGCTCCAGCTGTCCCTCCGCGAGGGGACCGGCGGTGCCGCTGAAGTCATCGGCGGTGACCAGGGTGCCGGGGGTCGCATCGACCTCCTCCTGCGCGCTCGCCATCCCCGGGAGGGTGGCCAGCAGTCCGAGGACGAGGAGTCCGGGCAGCAGTCGGGACATCAGGTGGCGGCTCATACCTGAGATGTTCGCCACTTATGCCTGTTCTCCTGCCGCGGGCGGCCGGATTAGCCTGTGCGCATGACCGCGCCCTCCCCACGCCCTGCCGTCGGTGACCTCGTCCGGACCCCGCGGGGCGAGGGCCGTGTCGTCCAGGTCGAGGGGGAGTGGATGACGGTGGAGATCGACCTGTGCGGGTTCGTCGACACCGCCGTCGTCAGGGCTGGCTGAACAGGGCGGCTCGCAGACGACGCAGGGCCCGACGTCGCCGCCGGCCCCTGCCCCTCTCCGTGTGCGGTCTAGCGACCCTGCAGCACGCTCCACGCCTGCTCGGTCATGCGTGCGGTGACGCTGAACGGGGCCGCGGTCCGGTAGGCCTCCAGCCGTGGGGCGGTCGCACCGGGCGCGTCGCTGACCCGCGCCGACGGGAGCATCGGCAGGTCCACGACACCGCTGACGACCCGGACGTCGCCGCCGCTGGGGACGTGGACGTAGTTCTCGGTGTTGGCATCCGACACGCGGACCGCGATGCGGTGGCCGGCCTTGAACACCCAGTCGGTCGGCCACATGCGGATGACCTCCTCGCCCAGCAGGTCGGCCATGCCCGCCCCGCGGCTGACCATCGTCGCCCGCCCGTCGGGGTCGACGTCGTACAGGTTAACGACGACGTTGGCGCGGGGCAGCAGCGGGTTGACCACCAGGGTCGCCTCGGGGACGCCGGCGATCTGGGTGGCCACGGCCAGCGGCTCACCGAACGTCCAGATGCCGTCCGTCAGCGACCCGGTGGACACCAGGCCACCGGCGCCGAGCGAGCGGTCCGCGGAGCCGCGGCCCATGCCGTCGTCGGTGTAGACACCGTTGCGCAGACCCATCTCGACCCGCCGGGTGTCGGCGGCCGGCAGCGCGTCCTCGTAGCGCCAGGTCCCGTCGCTGGTCTGGGCAGCCACGCTGTAGTCGGGGTAGTCGGGCAGCTCGGACAGCGGGGTGCCCTTGACGTGGCGCTCCAGGAAGGCGGTGGCCTCGGCGAACCAGGTCGAGCGCCCCATCGCGAAGGTGCAGTCCTGCGTGTACTGGTCGCAGGTCCCGATGGTGTCGTTGCCGCGCAGGTGGTCCCACCAGCCGATCCACAGGTGCTTGGGCCCCTCCAGGGCGTTGAACAGGTCCAGCGCGCCGCCGCCGATGTTGGTGGCGTTGTCCAGGTACCCGGCGGTGATGAAGGCGGGGATCTGTGACCCCTGTGCCCGCTCGGGGAAGTCACGGACACGCCAGAACGGCAGGTCCTCGACCTCGACGTAGTGCTCGGCCAGCAGCGCCTGGCAGTCGCCGCTGCGGGTCGCGGAGTTGGCGATGTAGGTCGCGTCGGACCCGGTGGAGAAGTTCGCCTCGGCGCCAAGGCCGTAGGTGACGGAGGGGTACAGCAGCGACTGGGCCAGGCGGACACGGTCGTTGTGCGTCGCGCGGTAGCGGTCGGGACCGATGGCCTGGGCGATCACCGCGTCAAGTCCGTCGGGACGCATCGCCAGCGCGGCGGCGCCGGTGTTGGCGTCGTAGCTCTTGCCGTACATGGCGACGCCGTCGGCCCAGGGCTGGTCGTTGACCCA
>JBFKGB010000471.1:0-2365 GCA_041633535.1 Euzebya sp.
CAGCTCGGCCTCGTCGCGGGTCCGCGAGCCGCTGTAGCGGTGCGCCTCGACGAAGGCGTCCAGCTGGGCCTGCGTGGCCATCTCCTCCTCGCCGCTGGCGCTCGCCGCGGCCTCGGTGTTCACCAGCGACGCCATCGCGAGCAACGACATCTCGGTGTCATGCGTGAATGGCAAGTTGACTCCTGACATGGTGGCGACGTAGCCTCATGAGTGTAACCCCCGTTCACTCCTGACCAACCCCGGAGGTGTCCCTGTGACGCACGCCCGCCCATCCAACGCCGGCCTGGTCCTGGCGCTGGTGTCCGCCGCGACGTTCGCGTCGTCCGGCCCCTTCGCGAAGTCGCTGCTGGACGCGGGCTGGTCCCCGGGTGCCGCGGTCGGCGTCCGCATCGGCGGGGCCGCGCTGGTGATGCTGCCCGCCACCGTGCTGGCCCTGCGGCGCCGCACGCCGCTGTCCAAGGACGCCCGGATGATCGCGCTGTACGGCATCGTCGCGGTCGCCGGCGCCCAGGCCTGCTTCTTCAGCGCCGTGCAGTACCTGTCCGTCGGGGTCGCCCTGCTGCTGGAGTACCTGGCACCGGTGCTGCTGGTCGGCCTGGCGTGGGCCCGGACGGGCCGGGTGCCCAGCCCCCGCACGCTGCTGGGGACCCTCCTGGCCGTCGTCGGCCTGGTCCTGGTGCTGGACCTCGGCGGGGCGGTGGACGTCGACCCGGTCGGGGTCCTCTACGGCCTTGGTGCCGCCGTCTGCCTCTCGGTGTACTTCCTGCTGTCCGCCCGCCCGCAGGCCGGCGTCACCCCGACCCTGCTGGCCGGCGGCGGGCTGCTGGTCGGCGCGGTGACCATCGGGCTGCTGGGGCTGGTCGGCGTCCTGCCCATGCAGGCGTCCACCGAGCCCGTGGTCCTGCTTGGCACGACCACCAGCTGGGTGGTGCCGGCGGTCGTGATGGCCCTGGTGTCCTCCGTCGTGGCCTACCTGACCGGCATCCTGGCCGCCGGGCGTCTGGGGTCGCGCGTGGCCTCGTTCGTGGGCCTGACCGAGGTCCTGTTCGCCGTGGTCTTCGCCTGGGTGCTGCTGGGTCAGCTGCCCGTCGCGGTGCAGCTGCTCGGCGGTCTGCTGATCCTGGCCGGCGTGGCGATGGTCGAGCCCGAGGACGCCGCCCCACAGGGCGAGTCCGCGGATGCCGCCCCGGCTGATGCCGGGAACCTGCCGACCTCCGCGGCGCTGGTGATGGACGCCTGACACCGGACACGGAACGAGCGACGCCCGCACCATCGTGGTGCGGGCGTCGGCTGTTGTGAGGGTCGTGGTCAGGCGTCGATGGCCTGCTGCTGGTCGCGGACCTTGATCTGGCGGGGCTTGGAGTCCTCGCGCGTCGGGATCGTGACCGTCAGGACCCCGTGGTCGTAGGCGGCGTCGATGTTGGCGCTGTCCAGCGAGGAGCCCAGGCGGATCTGGCGGCTGTGACGCCCGGCGGGGCGCTCACGCATCAGCCAGGTCACGTCGTCGGTGTCCTCGGGGCCACGCTCGACGGTGATCGTCAGGACGTTGCGCTCGACGTTCAGGTCGATGTGGTCGGGGTTCACGCCGGGCAGGTCGACCCGGACGACGTAGGAGTCGCCCTTCTGGTAGGCGTCCATCGGCATAGTGCCGCCGCCCTGCCGGGTCAGCAGGTCACCGCCGAAGAAGCGGTCGAAGGTCGAGAACGGGTCGAGGGTGGACATGGGGACCTCCTTGGGGGATTCAACGAGCAACGGATGAACACCGGTCATGCTAGCACGTAACCTGAGCGTTGCACACTCAGATCTACGTGGTGGGCGCAACTCCTGGCGACCCCCGTGCGCGCCCGTGCCGGGAACGTTGACGGGTGCGGCGCCCTTGCCTAGGGTCGGCCGTACGGCACAGGTCGGAGGGGCGGTCGATGCCGTCATCATGGCCTTGGGAGGGGAGGGCGACGTGACGACCCGACGGTTCCTGGTCATCCGGAAGTGGGGCAGGGTCCCCGACGACGAGCTGCCGGACATCCGACGACGTCTGGCCGACGCCGACGAGCGCGATCCGGAGGTCCGGTGGGACCACAGCCACGTGGTCCGCACGTCAGAGGGCGAGGTGCAGTCCTACTGCATCCACCTGGCCGCCAGCCCCGATCTCGTGGAGGCCAACGCGGACCTCGTCGGTGGCCACGCCGTGCAGACGATCCGTGAGCTGGGTGAGGACGCCCGTCCGGCGGACTTCGTGCCGGAGGCGGACGTCTGATGCCCCGCTACCTGGTGAAGCGCTCGTGGGAGCGGCTGGACCCCGACCACATGGCCCGCGTCGTCCGCAACATGCTGGACCTCGCGACGCGCTTCGAGGACGTCCGCTGGC
>JBFKGB010000472.1:0-2354 GCA_041633535.1 Euzebya sp.
CGCTCGACCAGGCCCGCGTCGACGGCCCGGTCGACCCGGTTGGACACGTACCCCGCGCTGAGCTGCAGCTGACGGCACCGGTCGTCTGCCCGGGTCTGCCCGCCGGGGCTCTCCGCGCTGCGCAGCTGCCGGGCCTGCGTCGTGGCGTCATGGGCCGTGGCGGCCACCGCGTGCCGCTCGATGGCCGACGCCAGCGCGATCTGCGTCCCCAGGACCGCTGCGCTCGGGCGTAGATCGACCATGCCGGGATGGTGGGTTCCTCAGAAACAGTTGTCAAGGAAAATATCGGTTGGATGAACCGGGGCTTGACGACGACCGCCAGTTCTCCTAACGTCGTTAGGAGAACGAACAACGTTAGGTGTGCGATGGCCGGCATGGTGGACACGCGAGCGGTACGCCAGCAGGCGACGCGGGACCGGATCGTCGCGGCGGCGTGGGACCTGGCCGCGCGGGACACGCTGGCGGGCTGGACGCTGCGGGACCTCGCGGCGGCGGTGGGCATGCGCGCTCCGTCCCTGTACACCCACTTCGAGGGCAAGGACGCCATCCACGACGCGATGTTCGCGCAGGGGTGGCGGCAGCTGGTCGACGAGCTGGCCGACGTGCCCGACGACGGACCACCGGAGCAGGTGCTGCTGGCCGGCGCGACGGCGTTCTTCGACTTCTGCACCGCCAGCATCCCCCGCTACCAGCTGCTGTTCACGCACGTGCTGGGCGACTGGCAGCCGTCACCCGAGGCCTACACCGAGTCCCAGCGCGCCTACGCGCACATGGTCGACCACCTCGCCGCAGCGGGCGTCACCGACGCAGCGGCGGTGGACCTGTGGACCGCGCTGGTCGGGGGTCTGGTGGCCCAGCAGATCGCCAACGACCGAGGTGGCCACCGCTGGCGCCGGCTGCTGCCGGACGCCGTCGCCATGTTCCGCACCAGCACGACTGACCCGAGCACGAGCAGATGGAGGAGCACGCCATGACCCCACACCCCGACCTGACCGAGCCGTCGGTCGACGTCGCCGACATCCCCCGGATCACCCGGGACACCGACGCCCGCGAGGTCGCGCTGGCGGCCTACGCCCAGCTGCTGGCCCTGCTGGACCGTCTGGAGCCCGCCCACTGGTCCGCCGCCACCGACTGCGACGCCTGGGACGTCGCCGACATGGTCCGCCACCTGGCTGGTGCGGCCAAGGGCTGCGCCAGCCGGCGGGAGATGGTCCGCCAGCAGGTCCTCGGCGCGCTCCAGGCCAGGCGGCACGACGGCAACGCCCTGGACGCGACCAACGCGCTGCAGGTTCGGGACCACGCGCACCTCTCGCCGGCGGAGCTGGTCGACGCACTGCGCGACCGCGCGCCCGCCGCCGTGCGCGGCCGCCTGCGCACGCCCGGGCTGATGCGACGCGTCGACATCTCCGTGGCCGACGCCGGCTCGTCGGTGGGGATGCCGTCGTCGCTGAACCTCGGGCACCTGATGGACACCGTCTACACCCGCGACGTGTGGCTGCACTGCATCGACATCGAGCGGGCCACCGGCGTCACCGTCGACCGGACGGCGGACCTCGACGGCCGGATCGTCGCCGACGTGGTCGCGGAGTGGGCCGCCCGCCATGGACGACCGTTCGAGCTGACCCTGACCGGACCTGCGGGCGGGCGGTTCCACCAGGGCCTCCGGGGGCATCGGCTGCACCTCGACGCCGTCGAGTTCGCCCGGACGATCAGCGGTCGGACGGACGGCGACGGTCTGCTCGCGACGCTGATCTGGTTCTGACGAGGGTCCCCGCAAGGGCGTCGACGGTCGGCCACGACGGCACCGGGGCACCCGGGTCGCACCTCGCACCGACAGCGGCCCAGGGGCGGCCCCGTGACCCGATGCCGTCCGCCGGGCCCACCGCGGTCCCCCGACGGCATCGGTTCCGGCCCGACGGGTCCCCCGATCCCGCCTTCGAGGACGGCGGCACCCTCACGCTGGACGACTACACCACAGACGTCTTCCCACGCCACATGGCCTTGGACCCGGCGGGACGACCACCGACCGCATCCGGTGGCCCCGCCGCTCAGCGGAGGTCCAGCTCGTAGACGTAGGTCGAGCCGAAGCTCAGGTCCCCGCGGTTGACGTACAGCGGGGTCCGGTCGGGTGCGGCCGCGACAGCGGCGTCGAACCCGGCCTCGTCCAGCTCCGTCGTGCCGGTCGCGTCGGTCACGAAGTACGCGGCGGTGTGGGTGCCGCCCTGGTAGAACGGGTCGCTGCCCAGCGCCCACCGCAGCTGCCGGTACACGAGCGCGCCCTGGGCGTCCACCAGCGCCAGGATGCACTCGCCGAAGTCGCAGATCCCGTCGCCGCCCTGCCCGGTCATCGGGTC
>JBFKGB010000473.1:0-2314 GCA_041633535.1 Euzebya sp.
GGCCACACCGAACCGGTCCTGCCACGGTGCGGCCGCCATCGCCGCCCCCACCTGGGCGAGGGCATCCGACCAGCCCCCGAGGGCGTCCGGCAGCCGCTCGACCCGGCCGGCGTCGGCGGGGTCGTCGGTGAACCGGATGCGGCGGGGCGGGGCACCCGGGTAGACCGCCGCCGTCCCGCGCAGCACGGCACCGACCAGCCGGGTCACCGCCGGCGCGGCACCACCGGCGGCGAAGTCCAGCAGGACGACCAGCCCCTCGGTCGGGTGGGTCAGCCAGGTCCGCTGCTGGGTCAGCCGCCCGGACTGGGACGTCGCGACGCCCAGGACGGTCCAGTCGCCGTCGACCCGACGGCCGGCCAGGACCTCATCGGCCGTGCGGGACCAGCCCAGGAAGGTCCGCAGGTCCGCAGCGTCGTCGGCGGGCAGGTCGTCACGGCGTCGCCACGCCACGACGGCCAGGTGCCAGCGGGCGACCTCCTGCAGCAGCGTCGACGCCCAGTCCTCGTCGGCGGCGATCTGCTGCCCGACGCCACGCACCCGGTCGGCAAGGCCCGGCATCTGGGCATCGACCAGCCGTGCCGCGGTCTGGTCCCACCAGCTGTGCGGCCGGCTGCGGGCAGCGGCCAGCCCGTCGACCATCAGGTCGGTCAGCCAGCGGTCCAGCTCGGCCATGCCGCCGTCCATCAGCGCGATGCGTCGCTGCAGCCGGCGAGCCTGCGCCACCGGGTCCACCGGCGTGCGGGCGCCCGCGTCCCCCTCCCCACCCGGGCGTGACGCCGCGAACCGTGCCGCATCCCCCGACGGCTGCGTCGCGGTGAACCCCTCACCCTGGGTGACCCAGCGCAGCAGCAGCGCCAGGCCGTGCTTGCAGGGCTGCTTGCGTGAGGGGCACGAGCACTGCACCGCCGGGCCCGAGGTGTCGACCGTCACCTGGTAGGGCGTCGCCCCCGACCCCTGGCACCGCCCCCACAGCAGCGCGTCCAGGTGCCCCAGATCCGACCACACGCCCGAGCGGGCCAGCCGCTGGGCCGCGGCGAAGGACCGCTGGTCCGGCGCAAGGCCACGGACGCGGGCGACATCCCACCGGTCGTCGGTCATCGACCGATCAGCCTACGGACCACCTGTGACACCGGACACCACCGTGGCTACAGCCTGCGCAGCGGATCGGGACACCACGCCGGCCAGGCGGGCGGACCGGTGGGTACGCCCTGCTCGAAGCTGGCCAGGACCTGCACGCGGTCGCCGGTGTTGTCGTGGAAGACGGCCCGACGGCAGTGCGGCACCGCCGCGACGACCAGCGGCCAGATGCGTTCGTAGCGGGGCCCCAGCTTCTCGGGAGGGACGGTGTGGCCACCCGCCGCTGCACGGGCAGCGACCCGGGCCGACGACATCGCCAGCGGGACCATGATGACGTGCAGGACGACGTCGTAGCCGGCGGCCGCGGCGTGCTGGATCAGCTCGACCTTGGAGGGGTGGGAGAACACGGTCTCCGTGGCGAAGTCGATCCGCGCCTGGATCAGCTGTCGCCGTGTAGCCTCGGCGATGCGCGCAGCCTCGTAGGCGTTGCCCGCCGGGTCCTCGGGCCACCGCTGTGCCGCGATCACGTCGGCGTTGACGAACGGCAGCCCGGGTCGTCCGGGGTGGATGACGTGTCGGAAGAACGTGGTCTTCCCCGCGCCGTTGGGGCCGACCAGCAGGTCCAGGCGGCTCACAGCCGCGAGGTGCGCCCGTCCGGTGTGGTCTGCACCAGTTGCCCGTCGTCATCCATCGTGACGGTCGTCACCCCGTCCAGCCGGGCCTGCGCCGCCAGCGACGTGGCGGCAGCCCGCTGCTCGATGTCGGCATCGATCCGGGCGTGGGCGATCACCCTCTCCTCCGCGGTCAGGGAGGACAGCTGCGCCTCGCCGGACACGACCAGGTCCAGCCGTCGCTGGTCGACGCCGGTCGCGGCGGTGACCCGCCGGCCGACCGCTGCCCAGTAGTTGATCTGCTCCGCCGTGGACCGGTGGGCGTGCGCCGCGGTCGACGCCGCCGCGGCGACGATGTCAGCATCGATGCGGACCGACTTGGCTCCGGACATGACGACCCTCCGACTTCGCGCGCGTGGCAACCTGCGACGAGTGTAGCGGAATGCCACAACGTCATTCGCAGAACTGCAGCCCGCCACCCCCGTACAGCGTCGTGATCTGGGCGTTGGGTGTGTTGCCGTCCAGGATCGCGTCGATCGGGCCGCGGGGGGTGTCGACCAGGGCGATGGGCGGCGGGAAGCCCTGGGGCTCGCCCTCGGCCAGCACGTAGTCGTGGCCGTACAGGA
>JBFKGB010000474.1:0-2298 GCA_041633535.1 Euzebya sp.
CCCCTCCAACACGTCGTCGAGGACGTCCTGACATGCTGCGAGCACCTTCTCCGCCAGTGCCGGATCGGCGTCGGCGGCATCAAGCCGGTCATACACCTCCGCAAGCAGGCCCTCGTCCATCCCCGTGTCCTCTCATCGCCCAACGGTCGTCCGGATCGGACGGTAGGGCATGACGCCGATCCGAGGGGCTGTCAGGAGGATGGCTTGGCGACGGCGGGAGTCCTGCCGATGGAAGGAGGTTCACGCACCCGCATGTGCGGGACACGCGTGTGGGTGCCTCGGAAGCAGCCACAGGGGGTCGGCCGTGTCATTACGACCCGTCGGGTGGGCCAACAGACCTCCCCGCGTGGCGACGATCTCAGACGGTCCTCGCGTGCTGAGCTGACCTACTTCATGGTGACGATCGGCACCCGGATGGCCGCACGCAGGCGGAACCGGTCGATCGTCTGGCTGGCCCCCTCCGCCAGGTCGGCCAGCACCTCACCGACCGCAGGGGTGAACTTGAAGCCGTGGCCGCTGAAGCCGGCCCCGACCACGACCCGGTCGACCCGGTCCATGACGAAGTCGCGGTCGGGGGTCGTGGTGTACAGGCAGCGGCTGGTGCTCACCGGCTGCGGGTCCAGGCCCGGCAGCCACCGGCGGATGTAGTCGCTGACCCGGGCCGCTGAGGCCGCATCGACGTCGAAGGGGCGGTCGTCGGGGTCCAGCCACTCATGGCGGTAGTGCTCGGCGACCTTCACGCCCTCGCCGGGCACCCCCATCAGGTACACGTCCTCGGCACAGCGGTGCACGGTCGGCAGCCACTCCTCCGCGGCGCGGACCAGCGGGCGGAAGAGCATCGGCTGCTCGGCGCTGACCTGCAGGGGAGGGAGCTCGACGATCCCGCCGAGGACCTTCTGCGTCCACGCGCCGACGGTGCTGACGACCCGGTCGGCCCGTAGCTGGGCGCCATCGAGGCTCACGGTGACACCCGCGTCGTCGACGTCGACCCCGGTGACCGTGGTCGCCGACCGGACCTCGACGCCCTCATGGCGGGCGAGCTGGAGCAGCAGGTCAAGGCTGTGCTGTGCGGCGACCCGACCGCCGCCGGCGTGGTGCACCACCGCGGCATCGAACCGCAGGCCGGGCCAGCGCGCCTGCGCCTGCTCGGGGTCCACCACCTCATGCGCCACGTCGTGTTCGGCGAAGGCCCTCAGGACCGGGGCGATCTCCTCGACCGGTCCGTGGTCCAGGACGCCGGTGAGCTCCAGCAGCGTGGCCCCCGTCCGGGCCTCGATGTCCCGCCACAGCGGCAGCGCGGCGCGGGCCAGGGCGATGTAGTCCGCGTCCTCATACCCCAGCCGGAACACCCGGGACGTGCCGTGGCTGGACCCCCTGGCATGGCCGGGCTCGAAGCGGTCGACCAGCGCCACCCGCCTGCCCCGCCGTGCCAGCGCGTAGGCCGTCGCGGTGCCCATGGCGCCGGCTCCGAGGACGACGACGTCGTGGGTGTGCATGGCAGCTCTCCTCGTGGACAGGTGGACGCGCCGATGGTGCCAGGCTGGTGCGCGACTCCCTAGCGTCGGCGGAGGACGACGAACGTGAAGTGCTGCACGCCACCGGACGGGGTGGTGTGATCGTGACGCTGCTGGGCCTCCAGCTGGAACGCCGCACCCATCGCCGCCGCGAGGGAGGGGGCGTCGTACTGCTGGACGGGCAGGCCGCTGCACATGGTCGGGCCGTCGGGCGCGAACGTGCCGATGACGGCATGTCCCCCGGGCCGCACGGTGGCCGCCATGTTCGTGGCGTAGGCGGCGACGTCTGCCGGGTCGGTCAGGAAGTGCAGCACCGCACGGTCGTGCCAGACCGCCACCTGGCCGGGCAGCTGCACGGTCCGGGCGTCCCCGAGGAGGACCGTGACGTCCAGCCCCTCAGCCTCCAACCGCTGGCGCAGCCGTTCGCACGCCGGAGGGGCGATGTCGACGACGGTCACGTCGGACCGGCCTTCGCGCGCCAGCGCAGCACCCAGGTCCGACACGCCGCCACCGATGTCGACCACCGGATCAGCAGACGTCGTGCGCTGCAGGATCATCGACAGCGAGGGCTCGGGCGCGGACTGGTACCAGCTGGTCTGGCTCTCCTCGGCCTCGGCCCAGACGCGGGTCCAGTGGTGCTCGGTGTCCGTCATGGCTCGCTCTTCCCGCACAGATGGGCCACGATCGTCGTGCCCGGTGCACATGGCTGCAGGGTACCGCCGGGACCACCCGGGTCGGCCGTCAGACGGGGACCGACACCGGACCGGCGTCGACCGCGGCATCG
>JBFKGB010000475.1:0-2297 GCA_041633535.1 Euzebya sp.
GCCGGCGACCGTCTCGGACAGCGCGGCGGTGCCACCCAGCAGCGTGACGGTGCCGTAGGGGCCCTTGGCCTCCAGCGCGTCGTACAGCCCTGCGCTGACCGCCTCCTTCGGGCTCAGCACCAGCGGCACGCCGCGGGACGCTAAACCGTGCTGAACCACATCCACCAGGTGGCGAGGGGTCACCCAGCCACCATGGTGGATCCTGCTCACGTCGTGACGCGGGCGATCACGGTGTCAAGCACCGTGCGGACGCGGACGGTGGCGCGGTCACGCGCCGCACGCGGGTCCTCGTCGCGGACGACCGCCTCGCCGTAGAACTTGAGCTTCGGCTCGGTCCCGCTGGGACGCACCATCAGGCGGGTGCCGTCCTCGGCGACGAACCGCAGCAGCGGGGTGGCGGGCAGGTCGATCTGGTCCAGACCACCGTCGCGGTGGGTCACCACGCCGGCGTCATGGTCCCACACCTCGATGACCGGTGACCCGTCGAGGTCGGTCGGCGGCTCGGCCCGCAGCCGGTCGAGGATCTGCTGCACCATGTCCTCACCGGCGGTGTCGTCGAGCAGCTGCGACCGGCCCTCGGTGACGTGGGCGCCGTGGCGTCGGGCCAGGTCGTCCAGCATGTCGGCAAGGGACCGGCCCGCGGCCTTCAGCCGGGCGGCCAGGTCGGCGCACGCCAGCGCGGCGCTGATGCCGTCCTTGTCCCGCACCAGGTCGCCGACGGTGACCCCCAGGGCCTGCTCGTAGCCCATGACCATGCGGGCGCCGTCGGCCTCGAGGTCCTCGGCGGCCAGGGCCAGCCACTTGAAGCCGGTGAGCGTCTCGGTGTACCCCGCGCCGTGGTGGGCGGCGATCTTGGACAGCAGGGAGGAGGACACCACCGTCGTGCCCACGTAGGGCCGCAGTCCCCCCGCCAGGGCGCCACGTGCCAGCAGGTCCTCGCCCAGCAGCGCGCCGATCTCGTCACCGGTCAGCAGCCGCCAGCCGTCGGCACCGGGGATCCCGACGGCGATGCGGTCGCCGTCGGGGTCGTTGGCCAGGATGACGTCGGCGTCGTTGGCCTCGGCGGTGGCGACCGCCAGGTCCATGGCGCCGGGCTCCTCGGGGTTGGGGAAGGCCACGGTCGGGAAGTCCGGGTCGGGCTCGTGCTGCTCGGCGACCGGGATGACGTCGGCGAACCCCGCCCTGTGCAGCACGTCCACGCAGGTCGCGCCCGCGACGCCGTGCAGCGCGGAGTACACGATCCGCAGGTCACGTGGCCCTGACGGGTCGACCATGGCCACGACCTGCTGGGCGTAGTGCTGTGCCACCTCGTCGGCGACAGGCCAGACCAGGTCGGAGTCCGGGGCGGCCAGCGGGACGTCGTCCAGCGACCCGACCGCGTCGATGGCTGCCGAGATCTCCTCGTCCAGCGGCGGGACGATCTGCCGACCACCCGGGCCGTAGACCTTGTAGCCGTTGTCCGCGGGCGGGTTGTGGCTGGCGGTCACCATGACGCCGGCGACGGCCTCCAGGTAGCGCACGGCGTAGGCCACGACGGGGGTCGGGACCACGTCGGGGAACTGCCAGACGCCCAGGCCGGCGCCGGCCAGGACCCGGACGGTGTCGGCGGCGAAGGCGTCGCTCTTGTGCCGGGCGTCACGTCCCACCACGACGCCGCGGGCACCTGCCGCACCCGCGGCCTGGTTCAGCCGGTCGGCCAGCCCCGCGGTGACCCGCCGGACCAGCGCCCGGTTCATGCGGTTCGGGCCGGCACCCAGCGCGCCGCGGATGCCTGCCGTGCCGAACTCCAGACGCTCGGCGAAGCGGTCCTCGATGCCGACCTCGTCGCCGATGTCCAGCAGCCGCTGCAGCTCCTCGCGGGTGTCGGGATCGGGGTCCTCGGCCAGCCAGGCGAGCGCGTCGGCACGGTGTTCCATGGGGTCCCCAGACGATGACGGTGGTGGCAGGTGTGGCGGGCGGTCAGCCTAACGGCTGTCGGTGCCCGCGCCGCGCCGCGCCCTACCTGGTCCGGCGGGTCCCGTCGGCCGGCGGCCGGCGCGGGGGCTGCGGCAACGGGTCGACGACGATCTCACGGAAGGGCGGTCGTGGGAGGGGTGGGATACCGGCCGCCCGCGGCGCGGTCGCCGGTGCGCTCGAGCGGCGTCGCCCCCTGCCGGGCAGCCGCAGACCGGTCCGTCCACCCGTGTCCCTGGACCTCGTCGGGGCGGACGCCGGCGCCCTCTCGGCTGGTGCTGCAGGTGCTGCCTCGGCTGGTGCTGCCGGTGCCGCCTCAGCGGCTGCGGTGCGCGCGGCCGGCC
>JBFKGB010000476.1:0-2296 GCA_041633535.1 Euzebya sp.
CCCGCAGCCCGACGACCCGGACCAGCCGCCCATCCCGTTCTGACCCTCCCTGCACAACCCAGCACCGGTCATGAGCCCGCCAGCCGGGCTCATCGGCACGGACACAGCCGGAACTGTGCCCGCACGGCGCCGGGTACCAGAGCCGGGCGGGCAGTCACGCACGCGACATGCCTGTGGTGATCCGACCTGATGGATCAGCCGCCAGCAGGCAGGATCACCCACGAGGCGACCACGGCGTCCGCGATCGCGACCCCCGCGTCCACACCGGCCGGTACGCGGACGGTCAGGCCGACGTGCTCCTCCCCGACCGGCACGACCACCCGGGTCAGCAGCTCCAGGCCCTCCTCGGTGAGGGCCTCCTCCAGCGTCCAGACCCCACGCACCCATCGCGCGACCGTCGCCCCCTCGACCGTGACCTCGCCGACCGTCAGCACCCGGTCCAGCGACGCCGCGGTGCGGTCGATCTCTGCACGCAGGTGACGGGTTCGGGGTCGGTGCGCCAGGAGGGTGGACACGGGTACCCCGTCGACAACCGCCCGTGCGATGGCCATGAACGTCAGGTCGCTGTCAAGAGCGGGTCGCACAGACAGGTGCAGGCTGTGGTCGGCCGGTGCCAGCAGCATGCAGACCGGGCTGGTCAGCGTTGCCCACCCGTCGGTGTCGATCAACGTGACCCCACCGGGCTCACCACTCGATGCCCGGCTGCGCCTTCACGCCCTGGTCGAAGGGGTGCTTCACCTTCTGCACCTCGCTGACCAGGTCGGCGATGTCGATCACGGCCTGCGGGCAGTCCCGACCGGTGATGAAGACGTGCTGGCTGCCGGGTCGGTTCACCAGGACGTCGACGACCTCATCGACGTCGATCCAGCCGAACGTCATCGGGTAGGTGAACTCGTCCAGCAGCAGGAAGTCGTAGGTCTCGTCGGCGATGCGGCGCTTGACCTCCTCCCAGCCCTCACGGGCCAGGTCGGCGGACTCCTCGATGTCCCGTGACGTCCACGTCCAGCCGTCGCCTGCCTCGAACCACCGGATCGTCCCGCCCTTGCCGGTCTCGGACAGCGTGAGGGCGGCGACCTTCTCGCCGATCTTCCACTTCCCGGACTTCATGAACTGGTACACGCCGCAGTCCCAGCCCTGGTTCCAGGCGCGGGACAGCACGCCGAACGACGAGGACGACTTGCCCTTGCCGTGGCCGGTGTTGACAAGGATGAGGGGTGTCTGACGACCCATGACGGGTGCTCCTGGGGTTGGTGGTGGTCAGCGTCGGCGGGCCCCGGCGGGGGCGCCCTCGGCGAGCGTGCGGATCTGGCGTCCTGCCGCGGCGGCCAGGCGGAAGGATGCCCCGGCGGCGTCCTCCCCCACCCCGGCCAGGCCGCAGGTGGCGGTCAGCAGCGTGCGGTCGGCCAGCTGCGCGAGGTCTCCGGTGGCGGCGGCCGCGGCCTGCCAGGCGGTGACGACGTCGGCGACGGCCGGCAGGGCCGCAGGGTCGCTGACGGTCGGCACCAGGCCGGCAGCCAGGACTGCGCCGCCGGCCCATGCCCGGCGCGCGGCGGCGGGGAGCCCCGACGCGCGCGTGTGCAGGTCCAGGCCGACCACGTCGGCAGCGGCGCCCACGGGCAGGTCCGCCGTCACCGTCGCACAGCTGTGCAGGCCGGCGAGGCCACCAGCTGCACGGATGGCCGCGTACACGACGTCGAGGGGGTCGCCGCCCTCCGGCTCGACCAGCCCCAGCACCGGCTCGTCGACGCTGATCAGGACCGGCAGGCCGGCGGCGGCCAGCACGGTGGCCTGCCAGGCCGCGCGCGCTGCGATCCGGTGGACGACGGCGGTGAACAGCTCGGGGTGGGTCGACACGGGCCGCCCGCCGGCGGACAGGGCCCAGCCGACGGTCAGCGGACCGGCGACCTGGCCCTTCAGCGCGATCGCCGAGCGGAGGTCGCCCCTGCGGACGGCACGGACGAACGCGGCGAACCCCGCGGCCTCGTCCTGTCGCAGCGCCGGGTCGCGGTCCAGCAGCTGGTCGGCGAACGTCTGCTCGGCCCCCGCGAGGACGGCCAGCCGGCCGTCCGCGTCGGCGGTCAGCAGCGACCGGTCGACGCCCAGCGCCTGCAGGACCATCCCCTCCGAGGCGGACCGTTGGGGCAGCTGCGGCCAGAACGGCACCTCGGGTGCGTGGGCGGCCACGAAGGCGACGGCACGCTCGGGCTCGCCGATCGGCAGGGACCCGACGCCGGTGACGGCGGCGCGTGGACGCCAGGTGGGGGCTTCATCGGTCATCGTGTGGAGGGACGGCGCA
>JBFKGB010000477.1:0-2294 GCA_041633535.1 Euzebya sp.
GCCATCGTGCACGCCGAAACCTCGACCGGTGCCCACCAGCCGGTGGCCGAGATCGGTGAGGCGCTGGCGGGGACCGAAACCCTGCTGGTGCTCGACACCGTGACCTCTCTGGCGGGTGTGGACGTCGACGTCGACGGGTGGCGGGTCGACGCGGCCTACTCCGGCACGCAGAAGTGCCTGTCGGTGCCCCCGGGGCTGTCCCCCGTCACGTTCAGCGACAAGGCGGTCTCCAGGCTGAAGGCCCGCCGGACACCGGTGCAGTCCTGGTACCTGGACCTGTCGCTGATCCTGGCCTACGTCGACGGGGGCGGCGGGCGCACCTACCACCACACCGCGCCGATCTCGATGCTGTACGGCCTGGACGCCGGGCTGCGTCTGGTCGAGGAGGAGGGGCTGGAGACCCGCTGGGCACGCCACGCCCGGGTGGGCGGGATGCTGCAGGAGGGGCTGCAGGCCATGGGGCTGCCGCTGCTGGCCCAGGAGGGCCACCGCCTGCCCCAGCTGACCACCGTCGGCCTGCCCGAGGGCGTGGACGAGGCCCGGCTGCGCCGCCGCCTGCTGGACGAGCACGGCATCGAGGTCGGCGGCGGGCTGGGCGCCTTCGCCGGCACCGCCTGGCGTATCGGCCTGATGGGCCACTCCGCCACCGAGCGCAACGTCGACCTCGTCCTCGCCGCGATCGGGGAGCTGCTGGGCTGACTGGGTTTGTGTCATCCCGTTGACACAAACGTTCTGGTGCGAGCATGATGCCGGTGCGGCCGTCCGGCCACGGGGTGCAGTCTCACGAAGGAGCGAGGGATGGTCGGGGGGATCTGGGCGGTGCTGGCCGCCGCATGGCTGGTGCGGGCGGCGACGTGGGCGACGCCCGACCGCGTCACCGCGTGGGCGGCTCGCCGGGGAATCGACCCCAAACGCACCGACCTCGAGCTGCTCGCGCGCTCGCTGACGACCACGCGGGTGTGCCGAACCTCCGGGGTGCTCTTCGCACTGGCGGCGGCGGACCACGTCCAGTCCTGGACGTCCGCGTGGCTGTCAGCGTTCGGTCACGACCTCGCCCGTGCGATGCACGACCAGGTGACGGACACGGCGTGGGCGACGATCGCGCTCATCGGCTACGCGATCGGGATCGGTGCTGCGCAGGTGGTCCTTTCGAACCCGACCAGCTCGTCGCGGACGGCCCGTCTGACGCCGCGCACGGCAGACGGCTATCGCGCGGGACCGTCCCGGGCGGTGCTGCTGACCGCCACAGCGGTCCTGGCCGTCGCAGTCGCCGTCCACCGGTTGGCGCAGGGCCAAGCGGTCGTGACCACCGGCGAGCTCATCGGCAGTGGTGTCGCATCGGTACGTGTGACGGGCAGCGACGATCTGGCCAGCGTGGCGATCCGCCCGCTGCTTGCCCTTGCGATCGTCTCGCTGCTGGGTCTGATCAGGCGCATCGTCGTCCTGCGACCCCAGCGCGCCATGGATGACGCCCAGGCGGCGGCCGACGACGCTGTTCGGGTCGCCGACGTCCATGCCCTCGTCGGGTGCCAGGTCTACGTGGTGCTCGGCGCCGCGGCGGGGGCCCTGATCCAGGCGGCGGAGATGGTCGACGGCGCCGGTTGGCTCCCCGTCCTGTACGGGCTGGCGATCGCTTGCGGCGCTGGGGCGCTGGCGGCGCTCGTCTGGTTCGGGCCAGGTGGACCGTTCCGCGGTGGCGCCGGACGGCGTGCCGAGCGCGTGCGATCACCCCTGACCCCGCCCCCACCAGTCGCACCCCTGGCAACAGAGCAAGCAGCAGCGGGCCGGTCAGACGCGCAGGCCCGCAGCGGCCTCTCGACGGTCCCGCCCCCTCCCCCGTGATCGTCCAGCTCCACGCTGACTCCCCCATCCCGCCGTTCGAGCAGCTACGGCAGCAGATCGCCAACGCCGTCAGCACCGGGGCGATCGAGCCTGGTGACCGGCTGCCGACGGTCCGTCAGCTCGCCACTGACCTGGGGATCGCGGCCGGGACCGTGCAGCGGGCCTACCAGGCGCTGGTCGACCAGGGGGTGCTCGAGTCCCGAGGTCGTCGCGGCACGAGGGTCGCTGCAGAGCCGACCGGCGCGGCGTCCGACGACCACGCGGCGCGACTGGAGGTCCTCGCGCAGGCATTCGTTGCGCAAGCTAGCCGCCTGGTCACCGATGAGGCCGCCGTGGTCCAGGCTGTTCGCCATGCCTGGCGACAGACCGCTGGTGGCTGAGCGCAGTCACATGCGCCCCCGGCCCGGCCTTCAGCGCGCCTCGGTCCAGACGTAGTCGATCTGGGTGGCGAC
>JBFKGB010000478.1:0-2281 GCA_041633535.1 Euzebya sp.
CCCCGCCCCGGTGCCCGTCGGTACAGCCACGCGATCTCGGCAGGGGTCGTCGGGCTGACCGAGACGGTCCTGGACCGCCGGGTGCCGACGTCGCCGGCCAGCGCGTCGGCCCGGCGGCTGTCCACCGCACGGGGTGCCGGCCCCTCTGCGCCGAACGTCCGTGCCACCCGCGTCAGCGCGCTGTCCAGGATCGTGCGCGCCTGCGGTGCGATCAGCCGGGCCAGGACGTACAGCCGACGCTCCACCGGACGGGTGGCCAGCAGCGCCGACAGGTCCGCAGCAGCCGCGCGTCGCCAGCCGTCACGTGCGCCGACGGGCACCCCCGCGCCGACCCGTGCCGTGATCTCCTCGGCGCTGAGGGGCCGGCACACGCTGAGCAGCATCGCGTGGTCCGGCAGGGACACCAGCGCCTCGCGGACCCGCCCGTGCAGAGCCAGCTTGCCGTCGGTGGACAGGAACGGGTAGCTGGGCAGCTGGACCCGCCAGGCCGCCCAGACCGACCCGTCGTGGGACCAGATGCGGTTGCCGTCGACACGGCGTGCCGGCATGCCGCTCATCGTCCGACCACCGCCCGGACGGTCATGCGGATCCCGCGCTGGACGCCGACGGGCCGGCCCCCGCGGACACCTCGTCGTGGTCGGGTCACGTAGGCCAGGACGCCCATGGCGAAGCGCAGGGGCGAGCGACCCTCGACCGTGGCGTGCCTGACGGCCCAGGCGAGCCCCAGCGGCAGGACCATCGCCACGACCATGTCCAGCCCGCCGGGGAACCGTGCCCACAGGTGTCGCGTCGACAGCTCGGCGGCCACGGTGCCGACGAGCACCACGGCCTGCGCCGGGGTCAGCGGCGTGGGCAGGGGGTATCCGCCGATCTTCCCGATGACCATCGGGAACCGGCGGGCGTGCGTGTAGGTGCGGCAGCGCAGCACCGGTCAGCTCTCCGGGCCGGTGACGTCGCCGATCCAGTTGCTGGAGTCCGTCTGGATCTGGGACTCCAGGGTGTCGACGTTGCCGACGGCCCACACGACCACGCCGGCCATCAGGATGGCGGTGAGGGTCGGGACCAGGGCCTTGGTGCGCCACCACACCGAGGCCACGTAGACCGAGGCGGCGGCGCCGATGCCGGCGATGATCACCGAGGAGGCCTCGGCGATGGCGTTGGTCAGGAACTGGATCATGGCTGCTTCCCTTCGTCGTCGTGCACTGCGGACTGGGGCTGCTGCACCGGCAGGGCGGGCAGCAGGCGCTGGACCTCCCAGCGGCCTGCGTCGCGCCGCAGCAGCAGCGGGTGGTGGAGGAGGTGGACCGCGCCGTCGGGCCGGGTCAGGCGGACCTCGGCCAGGACCGCCGTCCGGGTGGCGTCCACCGGTCCGCTGGCGATGCGCAGCAGCTCGACCCGGTCGGCGCGCACCGACGGACGGGCGACGTCGCTGCCGGGCGCCAGGTAGCGGTCCAGCGCATCCGATCCACCCAGCAGCGCGTCGAGGAACGCCGCCACGGCGGCGGCCATCGGGTCCTCGGCGTCCGGGGGCCGCAGACGTGTGACCGCGGGCGTGGAGGGGGCGGCGGCAGCCGGGAGGGCCACCGGCGCCGGCAGCGTCTCGACCAGCGGGCCCGTCGGGGTCTCGGCCACCGTGACCTGCCACCCCTCGAGCAGCCCATCGCGCAGGACGGCCACGGTGACGCCCCACCGTCCCGGTCCGGCCGGGGTGGTGGCGACGGTGGCGGCGTGGTCGACGCTGCGCACCGCGGCGACCGCGGTGACGCGTGCCGCCGTCGACAGGCCGTCGAGGACGTCGTCCGCGGGCCGCAGCGCGGGATGGGCCGGCGCGAGGCGCGCGTGCCCGGCCCGGGGAGCCGTGCCGGGGACCGTCGTCAGGTGGGCCACGACCGCCATCTCGGCCAGGCCGGTGGTCCCCGGCGACGGCAGGGTCACGCCGTCGGCGACCGCGGCGGGCAGTGGACGCAGCAGCGCCACCACGCCCAGGGCGGGACCGGCCCCGACCAGCGTCCACAGCAGCGCCGTCATGATGGCCACCCGCCGGTCGGGCGTCATGACGTCGTCCCTGAGGTGGTCGCGGCGGCGCCAGCGGCCGGGCCGGCGGGCGGGTCGGCGGGCGGGTCCACTCTTGCGTCGGCAGCCGGGTCCGCGCTCGCGTCGGCAGCCGGGTCCGCGCTCGCGTCGGCAGGGGTCGGGAGGTGCCGGTGCGGCAGCGTCAGGACCTCACCCGGCAGGACCACGTCGGGGTCGCCCGATCGCAGCGAGGCGACGTTGGCCTCGA
>JBFKGB010000479.1:0-2278 GCA_041633535.1 Euzebya sp.
CGCGGGACCGGGTCGCAGCGCCGGCGCCCACCTGTGATGCTGGGGGCGTGCGACGGCCACGGGACAGGACGCGGTACGCCCTCGTGGCGGTCGGTGTCGGCCTGCTCGTGCTGGCACTGGCCTCGGTCGTCAGCACCCTCTCGATCGGCGCCGCCGCGCTGCTGGCCGTCGCCGTCGCCGTGCTGGCCGAGGTGCTGCAGCTGCTCTACGGACTGGTCCGTGCCCTGCGCACGCCACCGTCGGTCGGTGCTGCCGGGACCCTGGTCGGGGCCACCGGCGTCGTGAAGCAGGTCGACCACCACGGCGTGCAGGTGCTGGCCGACGGGGCGCGCTGGCGGGCGCGGTCACGCATGCCCCTGATGACGGGGATGACGGTGCGCGTCACCGCGGTGGAGGGGATGGACCTGCTGGTCGAGCCGGTCGCACCGCCGTCACCAGAGGTCCTCGAGCAGGGCGTCGACCTGCGCGGCCGCACCGCCGGCGAGGACCGGTAGCTCCTGCGTCCGCGCGGCAGGGCCGACCCGTGCCATGGTGTCGCGGACCGGCCCCTGCAGGAACCGTGACACCTGCCCGTAGCTGTGGCGGTCGCCTGCGCCGAAGCGCTGGTGGTAGTAGCGCAGGGGCACGTAGACGTCCAGCTCGTGCCGGGGTCGGGTCAGGGCGACGTAGAGCAGGCGTCGCTCCTCCTCCAGCTCCTCGGGGCGCCCGGTGGACATGTCGGAGGGGATCATCCCGTCGGCGGCGTGCAGCAGGTGGACGGTGTCCCACTCCAGGCCCTTCGCCGAGTGGATCGTGGACAGGATCAGGTAGTCCTCGTCCAGGTGCGGGACCCCGGCCAGGTCGCCGGTGGACGCCGGGGGGTCCAGCACCATGTCGTCGAGGAACCGTGTCCGGTCGGTGGCGTCGGCCGCGAGGGACTCGAGCTGCTCGAGGTCGGCCAGGCGCGCAGGCGCCGCGTCCAGCGCCTGCTCGCAGACCGGCGTGTACCACTCCCGCAGCCGCTGGACCTGCGCGGCGACGACGTCGTGGGACAGCGCGTCGGCCAGCGCGGCCCCGAGCTCCTGCAGCGCGGTCGCGGCGGTGGCCGGCAGCTCCACCCCCAGCGTGCCGCCCGCGGCCAGCCGCTCCACGACCGCGCCGTCACCGCTGCCCATCCCCTCCATCAGCGCCCGGGCCCTGGCCGGTCCCACGCCCTCGAGCCGCTGGAGGATCCTGAACCAGCTGAGCTCGTCGCCGGGGTTGTCCATGATCCGCAGCAGCGCGACGAGGTCCTTGACGTGGGCGGCCTCCAGGAACTTCAGGCCACCGAACTTCACGTAGGGGATGTTGCGGCGCGACAGCTCGAGCTCGAGGTGGGCGCTGTGGTGACCGGTGCGGAACAGCACGGCCTGCTCGGTCAGCGGGGTCCCCTGCTCGCGACGATCCAGGACGGCCTCGCACACCCGGGCCGACTGGTCCTCCTCGTCGTGGCAGGTGTGCAGCCGCGGTCGTGGCCCCTCGATCCGGTCGCTGAACAGAGCCTTGGCGAAGGTGTCGTCGGCGATGACCTGCGCCATCTCGGCCGTGACGGCGTTGGCGGTGTCCAGGATCGGCTGGGTCGAGCGGTAGCTGCGCTCGAGCCTGACGACGCGGGTCCCGGGGAACGTGGTGGGGAACCCCAGGATGTTGGCGACGTCGGCGGCGCGGAAGCCGTAGATGGCCTGGGCGTCGTCGCCGACCACGGTGATGTTGCGGTTCGTGCGCCGCATCGCCGCGACGATCTCGGCCTGCAGGTTGTTGGTGTCCTGGTACTCGTCGACCAGGACGTGCTCGAAGGCCGACGCCAGCTCCTCCCCCAGCCTTGGCGCCTCGGCCATCACCTTCCAGAACAGCAGCAGGTCGTCGTAGTCCAGCAGGTTGCGGGCCCGCTTGCGGGCGGAGTAGCCGCTGAACACCCGGCCGATGGCCTCCTGGTGCTCGCTGCACCAGGGGAAGTGCTGCTCGAGTGTCGTCCCCAGCGGGGTCCGCGAGTTGACGACCCGGGTGTAGATGGCGGCCAGCGTCGCCTTGCGCGGGAACCGGGCGGTGCCCACAGCGACCTGCAGGTCGTCGCGGACCAGGTCCAGCAGGTCGGCGGTGTCGGCCGCGTCGAGCAGCCCGAAGTCGGTGGCCAGACCGATCCGGTCGGCGTAGCGGCGCAGCAGCCGGTTGGCGATGGCGTGGAACGTGCCGCCGGTCACCCGGCCGGTGCTGGCCCCGGACCCGGCCTCGGCGACCATCCGACCGGCCCGCGACAGCA
>JBFKGB010000480.1:0-2262 GCA_041633535.1 Euzebya sp.
CACAGGCCCCGGGCAGCGCGACCGGGACCTACCTGGCCCGCCGTCTGGCGGCGTGAGCACGATCCACCATGGTGGATGTTGCTCACCAACCCACCATGGTGGATGTTGCTCAGCCGACCTCGATCGTCACGCCCTCGTCGGTCACGGTGACACGGTCGGTGCGAGGGGTGTCCTGCCCCTCGGCCACGTCCAGGGTCAGGCTGCCGTCGCGCAGCATCGAGGCGAGGATCAGCCGGGCCTCGTGCTCGGCGCCGTCGGCGACGGCGCCGGCGATCGCGGCGATGCCGTTGGTCAGCAGGGTGTCCTGCGAGCGGATCGCGGCGACGCGGATGACGGCGGGGTGGGCGGTCGGGCTGGTGGCCTCGTCGCCGGTCCGCAGCTGCTCGTGCAGCTTCTCGCCGGGCCGCATCCCGGTGATCATGATGGGCACGTCGGAGCCGGGGACACGGCCGGACAGGCGGATCATCCGCTCGGCCAGGTCCATGATCCGCACCGGCTGGCCCATGTCGAGCATGAACAGGTCGGCGCCCTCGCTGAGCGCGCCGGCCTGCAGGACCAGCTCGACGGCCTCGGGGATCGACATGAAGAAGCGGGTCATCTGCGGGTCGGTGACGGTGACCGGTCCGCCGCTGGCGATCTGGCGCATGAAGGTCGGTACGACCGACCCACGGCTGCCCAGGACGTTGCCGAACCGCACCGCGCACCAGGGCTTCCCCTCGGGGGCCTCGGCCAGCAGGATCTGCTCGGCCAGCTGCTTGGTGGCACCCATGACCGAGGAGGGGTTGACCGCCTTGTCGGTGCTGATCAGGACCAGCCGCTCGACGCCGACGGCCTTGGCGGCCCGGACGACGTTGCGGGTGCCCAGGACGTTGGTGGCAAGCGCTGCGGCGGGGTGACGCTCCAGGATCGGGACGTGCTTCAGCGCGGCGGCGTGGAACACGACCTCGGGCCGGTGGGTGGCGAAGATGCGCTGCATCGCCCGGGCGTCACGGATGTCGCCGAGCACCTGGGTGCATGCGCCGTCCACGCCGGCGGCGGCGTCGAACAGGTGGGTCTCGTCGCAGTCCAGGGCGACCAGCTGCGCCGGGCCGAGGGCGGCGACCTGGGCCAGGACCTCTGACCCGATGGACCCGCCAGCCCCGGTGATCAGCACCCGACGGCCCGTGATGGTCGCGGCGACCTGGGCCAGGTCGGTGGAGATCTGACGACGACCCAGCAGGTCGGCGATCTGCACGTCGCGGACGTCACGGACGCTGGCGGCGCCACCGACGGTCTCGCGGATGCCCGGCATGATCTTCAGGGCGACGCCGGCCTCGTCGGCCAGCACGGCGACGCGGCGGACCAGCTCGCCGTCGGCCCGGGCGATCGCCAGGATGACCAGGTCGGCCTCGGCGCGACGCACGACGTGGGGCAGCATCTCCAGCGGGCCGTGGATGGCCACGTCGCCGATGCTGCGGCCGATCAGCTCGATGTCGTCGTCGACGGCGGCGACCGGCACCAGGCCCATCTCGGGGTGGTGGTGCATGTCGCGGATCAGGTTGCCGCCGATGTCGCCGGCCCCGACGATCACGACACGGGTGGGGGCGGCGACGCCCTCGGCCCCGCGGCGACGCAGCGCGAACAGACGGGTCTGGAACCGCAGCCCACCGATGAGGAGGGGCGAGAGCGCGGCGCCGACCAGCGGCACCGACAGCGGCAGGGCGTCACGACCGACTGCCAGGCCCAGCGCGGTGACGGCCAGGACGGCGGTGCCGCTGGCGGCCAGGACCCGGCGGGCCTCGGCGACGCTGGCGTGCTTCCACACCTGGCCGTACAGGCCGGCGGCGGCGTTGGCGCCCAGGTGGATGGCCAGCGCGAGGGGCAGGAAGGACCGGAAGCCCTCCCAGAAGCCCGTCGGGACGGCGGCGTCGAAGCGCAGCAGCATGACCAGCAGGTAGCCGGCACCCACGACCACCAGGTCCAACGCCATCAGCGACAGGTCGTTGCGGACCTTCGCGGCCGACTGCGCCGCGGCCGTCCAGCGTGCCGGGGTCGGCCCGTCCTGGGTCGTCACGTCCTGGGTCGTCCCCTGCTGGGACGTCACGGTCTGGCCCGTGCCCTGTCGTGCTCCCGCCTGCTCCGCGCCGGTCTTGCCCGTCCCCGCTCCGTATGTCCCCGCGCCTGACGTGGTCCCCCGCATGTCAACTCCCCCTGTGTGGCTGGGGTCCCGCCCCGAGCCGTGCGTGTACGTGCCCCACCCAACGACCGCCATCACGCAGCGTG
>JBFKGB010000481.1:0-2261 GCA_041633535.1 Euzebya sp.
GATCCAGAGGCGCTGGCCACGGCGATGCACGGTGCGCTGCGGGCGACGATCGTCGTCGGCGGCGCCCGGCTGACCTGCCGCACCGCGATCGGCATCGCGACGTCACGCCGTGGCGGCACCGATGCCGCCGATCTCCTGCGCGACGCCGACGCCGCCATGTACCGGGCGAAGGCCAACGGCGGCGACGCCACACACCTGTTCGACGAGACCATCCGCGCCCAGGTGCTGCGACGCCTCGAGATCGAGCACCATCTGGCCGACGCCATGTCCGACGGCGACATCCGCGTGCACCTGCAGCCCATCATCGACCTGCGCAGCGGTGCAGTCGCCAGCGTCGAGGCGCTGCTGCGCTGGGAGCACCCGACGCTCGGTCCGCTGGATCCCGAGGAGGTCGTCCTGGTGGCCGAGGAGACCGGCTTCATCATCCCCCTCGGCGAGCTGGTGCTGGAGGAGTCGTTGCGGGGCCTGCGCCAGCTCCGCGACCGGGGGCTGCGGGTGCCCTCGGTCGCGGTCAACACGTCGGTGTCGCAGCTCGCCGGCCTCAGGCACATCGACATCGTCGCCGAGGCCCTGCGCCGCCACGACCTGCCGGCCGCGGCGCTGACGCTCGAGGTCACCGAGTCGGTGCTGCTGGACGACGGCGGACCGGCGGCGCTGACGCTCGACGCCCTCGCCGCGACGGGCGTGCAGCTGAGCATGGACGACTTCGGGACCGGCTACTCGTCCCTGAGCTACCTGGGCCGGGTCGACGTCGACTCGCTGAAGCTCGACAGCAGCTTCCTGGGCCCTCTGGACGCCCCTGTCAGCGCGGTCGTGCTGGACGGGGTCCTGCGCATCGCCGACGGGCTGGGCCTGTCGGTCGTCGCCGAGGGGGTGGAGCACGCCGAGCAGGTGGTCCGCCTTCGCGCGCTGGGCTGCGACATGGCCCAGGGGTGGTACTTCAGCCCGGCGCTGCCCGCCGTGGAGCTGGCGGGGTGGCTGCAGGACCGGGAGACCAGGTCCGGCTCACGGGCCGAGATCGACGTGCGCACCATCCAGGCCGCGCCCGACGGCATGGTCGGCTGACCAGAGGCCCTACCGTGTGGGCATGTCGACCCAGCCCGACCGCCGTGACACGCCGACGGTCGTGGTCGCCCGGACGCTGCGTCCGGGCCGCGAGGCCGCCTACGACCGCTGGCTGTCCCGGGTCGAGGCGGTCGCCGCACGGGCCCCCGGGTTCGTCGGGCTTGAGTCCCCGCCCCCGACGCCGGAGTCCCCCGACGAGCGCGTCGTCGTCTACCGCTTCGCCACCCCGGAGCTGCTGGGCGACTGGCTGACGTCGCAGGCACGCCGTCGCGTCATGGACCGCGGGCAGGCGCTGTTCGTCGGGGAACCGGTCGAGCAGGTCGTGGCCCTGCCCCGCGTGACCGAGCCCGTCACCGCGGTCGCCTCCTTCGACGTCCTCCCCGGTCGACGGGCCGCGTTCCGGGACGCCCACGCCGCGCTGGTCACGGTGCTGACCGGCTTCCCCGGGTTCCTGCGCAGCGAGCTGCTGGAGCCCGTCGACGGGGTGCAGGACCAGACGGTCGTCCTGTTCTCCTTCGCCAGCCGCCCCGACCTGGACCGGTGGATCGCCTCACCGGAGCGACAGGAGGAGCTGGCGCACATCCGACCGCTGCTGCAGCATCCCCACACCCTCAACGTGGTGGGCGGCTTCGCCGGATGGTTCTCTGCCGCGGACGCAGCGCCGGTCCGTCGGTGGAAGCAGGCGCTGGTGGTCCTTGCCGCCCTGTTCCCGACCGCGCTGACGCTGGGGCTGCTGCGCCAGGCAGTCCTCCCCGACCTGGGGGTCGTCCCGGCGACGTTCCTGGGCAACGCCGCGGGCGTGGCGATCCTGACATGGCTCCTGATGCCCTGGCTGACCCGCCTGCTGGACGGCTGGCTGCGGCGCTAGCGGCTAGCCCTGCGGCAGCCGGATCAGCTCGACGTGCCGGCCGGCCCACCCGCTGTCGGCCCCGGGATGGTCCAGCCGGTAGTGCCCGCCGCGGCTCTCGGTGCGCAGCGTCGCCGCGCGGACGATCAGCGACGCCGCCATCGCCGCGGTGCGGACCTCCATGGCCACGGGGTCGGCGGTCCCCTCGGACAGCGCCTCGCTGACCTCGGCAACCACGGTCGCGGCCTGCTTCAGCGACTCTGTGGTGCGGGCGGGGCCGGCGTCCTCCAGCATCGACGTGCGCAGCCGGTCACGCATGGCCGCCAGCGTGGCCGCGGCGTGCGGGGAC
>JBFKGB010000482.1:0-2258 GCA_041633535.1 Euzebya sp.
ACCTCTCACCGACAAGGGTGGCCGGTGGTCACACTGCGACTGCGCACGCACCTCATTGCAGCCCGCCGTTGCGGGCTGACCGGCCTGCCGCCCGCCACCATCCACCGGGATCCTCCAGCGCCACCGCATCTCCAGCCCCCTGATCTGGACCGGGCAACTGGCCAGATCACCCGGATCGTCACCGACCGGCCGGGCGAACAGGTCGGCATCGACGTCGAGGGGTTGGCGCGCATCCCTGACGGTGGCGGGCGCCGCACGCCGAGCCGGGCCGACGCCCCCTCCCGCTCACGAACGGACGGCGACCACCTGCACGTCGCGACCGATGGCTGACCACCTATCGCGCTTGTCGGTGTGAGGTGCGACCCAGGGCAGCTGTGCGGGCGGGGGACGCCGTCAACAGCGTGTCGCAGCACGAGGAGGTGCGACCCGGGGCAGCTGTGGGGGCGGGGGACGCCGTCCACAGCGTGTCGCAGCACGAGGAGGTCGGGTAGGGCGAGGGTGAACGCGTCCCCGACCGTGAAGGATCCCTCCCGTGCTGTCCCCCCTCATCCGCCGAACCCTCGTCCCCCTGATGGCCCTCGGGCTGCTGCTGGCCGCCTGCACCTCCGATGAGGCCGTCGACGGCGTGCAGCCGCAGCTGGGGGGCGAGGTGACCGAGCCCGAGCAGGGGATCGCCGAAGCGGGCGAGGCCCAGCTGGCCCCGGGTGCCGGTGTCGCCGACCCCGCCGATGACGCGGCCGGCGCCCCGGACGTGGACACCGACGGCGGTGCGGTGTTCGTGGACGGGGAGTTCGCCGAGATCCCGCTGCCGACGGCCGCGGAGCCGTTCGGTGGCGCCGAGACCGAGGACGACGTGACCGTCCAGTCCTTCTCCGTCACGTCCTCCAGCCCCAACGAGATCATCGAGTTCATGACCGCCGAGCTGACCGCCATCGGCTGGACGCAGGGGCAGGTCGACTCCAGCGGTGACACCGAGAGCGGCCGCCCCGACCAGATCGCGGCGACCTTCATCCGTGACGACCAGACCCTGCTGGTCACCGCCGCCGACATCGGCGAGGACGACTCCCAGCTGACGCTGCAGCTGTCAGGGGCCTGACACCGGCAGCTGTCAGGGGCCTGATACCGGGGTATGGCAGCGGGCATGCCGACCGTCGATGCCGCTGAGTTCTCCGCCCGCCTGAGGCTGGCCTACGTCGACCACCAGTCGCCGGGCATCACCAGGGTCCGCCGAGGGCGGGGCTTCAGCTTCCACGGCCCCGACGGCACGCTGCTGGACGGGCAGGAGCGCGAGCGGTGCCTGACCCTCGCCATCCCCCCGGCCTGGCAGCAGGTGTGGATCTGTCCGCTGCCCGACGGCCACCTGCAGGCCAGCGGCGTGGACGAGGCCAGCCGTCGGCAGCACCGCTACCACGACCGCTGGACCGAGGGTCGGCGCCTTGCCAACTTCGACCGGCTGCGGGACATGGAGCCGTGCCTGGCCGAGCTGCGCCGCGCCCTCGACGTGCTGCTGGAGGACCCCACCGACCCCGTGCGACGGGCCAACGCGGCCATGGTGCGGCTGGTCGACGCGGGGATGGCCCGGATCGGCGGGGTGCGGTCCGCCACCGAGCTGGGGCACTACGGCGTGTCGACCCTGCGACGCGACCACGTGGCCGTCGACGGGGACGTCGTCACCCTGGTCTACCCCGGCAAGTCCGGCGTCGACCAGCACGTCGAGGTCGAGGATCCGCTGGTCGCCGACGTCCTGGCCCAGCTGGAGTGCGCCAGCGACAACCTCTTCGAGATCCACGACGGCGAGGGGATCACCACGTTGCGGGCCTCCCACGCCAACGACCTGCTGACCGACCTGACCGGTGGCCGGATGACCTGCAAGGACTTCCGGACCTGGGGTGGCAGCTCGGTGGCGCTGGAGGCGCGGGTGGGCGGGGCCGACGAGGTCGCGGCCGTCGACGCGGCCGCCGAGAAGCTGGGCAACACCCGGGCTGTCGCACGGGCCAGCTACGTGCACCCCGACGTGCTGGCCGCGCCGCTGGAGGAGCTGGAGGAGGCGTGGGCGGCGTCCCGCTCCTCCAGCCGCTTCGATCGCCGCGAACGTGCGCTGGCCAAGCTGCTGGCGGGGCGGCCGCCGCTGCTGGACGCCTGGCTGACCGACGCCTGACCCGCTCAGCCCCCGCTGATGCGCCTGAGGTTCAGCAGTCGCCGATGCGCCTGAGGTTCAGCAGCCGCCGATGCGCCTGAGGTTCAGCAGCCGCCGATGC
>JBFKGB010000483.1:0-2225 GCA_041633535.1 Euzebya sp.
CCTCACCCCCTCCCCCTCCCCCTCGTGAACGACTCCTCAGTCCACGCCGGTGACTCGGTGGGGAGGGGCGGGAGCGGCCGCACGCGGGTGGCGTCCGCACCGCGCGAGGAACGGGCCGGTCGCGGAGTCACCGACGAGGCGGGAGGAGGCGCTACGGTCCTGCCGTGACGACCTCCCTCCCCCACCGCCCGATCATGCTGACCGCCCTGGTGCTGCTGGTCGCCGCGTGCACGACCGGCGCCACCGTCCCCCAGACCGCCAACGGGATCGTCGACGTGCTGGAGGACGCCGCCGTCGTGACCTGCCGGGAGCGGCGCGAACCCGTGCCCGACGTCGTGACCTGCGAGGACGACGACGCCGGGGACGTGACCGTCGGCATCACCGACACGCCGCTGGTGACCGTCGAGGCGACCAGCCGCAGTGCACCAGGGCCGTGGGTCGTCGGTGACACCTACGTCGTGATCACCTTCGAGGACGACGTGGCGCACGCACAGGCGGTGCGCGACGCGATCGGCAGCGGCGAGCTGTACACCGTGGACGACGAGGGGTCAGCCCGGGTGCTGGACTGAGTCGTCCTGGCCCGGTCCCGCGGGCCAGGGCCCTGGCCAGGGCCGCGTGTCAGCTGGGGACAGCGGCCTCGAGAGCGGTGGCCACGCCTTCGGAGATGAAGCCGAGGTCACCGAGCAGCACGATCGAGGGCGGCGTGGTCAGACCGATGCTTGCGAGGTAGGCCGTCGTCTCCGGCGGCACCGTGCTCTGCCGCACACCCAGCTGGGGTCCGCCGATCCTGGCCGACAGCGGCGCTGCTGCCAACGCCAGGGTCCAGCCGGCGGGGTCCTCGAGGTTGGCGAACACGAAGTCCTCCCCGCTGGCCGGCACTGCCGGCCACAGCGACGTCGCGATCGCGGTGGCGGTCGACATGCGGTTGCTGCCGGCGACGCGCTGGACGTTCGGGGACGCCGCGGCGGGGACCGGACCGACGACGTCGGTCCCCCCGACCACCACGGTCCTGTCGGGGTCGACCTGGTCCAGGATCCGCTGCGCGGTCGGGTGCAGGCTCCCGGTGTCGGTCAGCATGATCAGGCTGCCCGACGCGTGCGCCCACGCGCCGGCGGTGATGGCGTCCGGCCAGTCGAAGGCGTACGCCAGGACCACGTCGGAGGGCGGGTCCCCTGCGGCCGTGAGGTCGGCGATGGCCTGCGTGGCGACGACCTCCGCCGTCTCGAAGCGCGTGGGGCCCTCCAGACGGCGCACCTGGTAGCCCGCCTGGTCCAGCTCGTTCGCGACCAGACGGGACACCACGTCATCGCCGCCGAGGATGTTCACGAGGCCGCCGCCGACCAGCGCGCGGTCGACCTGGGCCCGTGTCCGAGGGTCGAGGGGCGCATCAGGGCCACCCTCGGTGAACAGGATGCACTCGACGCGGGGCAGCGATGCGCCGGCGAGCGCATCGGCGAAGTCGTCATCGCGCGCGAGTGCGATCTCCTGCGCCGGACCGTCACCCGTGACGTGGTCGCAGATCTCACCGGCGACCCCGACGGGGCCCTCCCCCGCGCCGGCGACCCTCGCCGTACCGGGCTCGCCGGGGCTGACCTGGGGGCCTGCCACGTAGGCGATGCAGTCGGGGTCGGCGACGTGGACGGTGCAGAACTCGGCTATGGCAGGCTCGACGTCGATCGCCACCAGCTCGTCGCCGGGGATGTCATCGATGGCGTCCGCACCGGCGGCGATGTCCCACAGCCGAAGCGTCCGCATCTCGTGGTGGAGCGGGAAGATGAACGTGCCGGTCCGGGCGTCCGCAAGGGACAGCTGGTCGGTCGGGCCGAACTCGCTCGCAGAGGCCCGGGTGTGGAAGATCCACAGCGGATGCCACTGGGCCGACAGGTGCAGCAGCTGGCCCCGCTCACCGCTGATCGCCGAGCGCAGCAGCGGCGGGTTGCCGGCGCTGGCGGGCGCGAAGCCGTACTCGACCCGGCTGTCGAGCAGGTCGACGGTGGTGCGCCCGGTGAAGCGGGCCTCCACGATGAGGACCTTGCTGAGGACCTCGTCTGGCGTGGACAGGTCAGGCACCGGGTCCAGCAGGGGGTCGTCGGTCTGGGTGTACCCAGCGGCGAAGCCAGTCGCGTCCTGCAGCGCCCCGGACCCGCAGTGCGATCCATGGCACAGATCGAGGATCCAGTTGATCCGGCGCTCATCCAGCAGGGACGGCGCGAAGTTGTCCACCA
>JBFKGB010000484.1:0-2220 GCA_041633535.1 Euzebya sp.
AGGACACCGCTCCACCGCAGCGGGGTGCCCGGGCCGTCGGGACGGTGGAACAGCGGCTCGGTGGCGAACACGTCACCGACGGCCGGCATGACCGCCAGGACCTCGCGGACCTCGCGGCGGGTCACGCCGTCCCCGCGGTCGTGCAGGTCCAGGTGCACGACCACGTCGATGGCGGTGCTGAAGATCCGGCGGACCATCGCCTCGGGCACGTGCTCGCCGGCCATGATCGCAGCATTGGTCAGCGCCTCGAGGGCGTCCTGACCGGAGTTGGCGTGCACGGTGCAGGCGAACCCGCAGCCGGCGTTGACGGCCCTGGTCAGCTCGAAGCTCTCGGGCCCCCTGACCTCACCCACGACCAGCAGCTCGCAGCGCATCCCCAGACAGAAGCGCACGAGGTCCCGCAGGGTGATCGCGGACTCGCCGCTGAGCGACGGCGGGCGGGTCTCGTAGTAGGAGCCCATGGTCAGCGGGACCGTCAGCTCGCGGATCTCCTCGCACACACGGATGCAGCGGTCCGAGGGTGCGGCGCCGACCAGGGCGGTCAGCAGCGACGTCTTGCCCGCCCCCGGCTGGCCGCTGACCAGCACGCTGCTCCAGCCACGCATGACCACGCCCAGGAACGCTGCGGCCTCGGGGCTGAGGGCGTCGGACGTCACCAGCCCGTCAAGGCTGTGCCGACGACGGCTGTGCCGGCGGATGGTCGCCGACAGCCCCTCGGCCACCGGCGCGATCGCCGCCGACAGCCGGGCGTCGCCGTCCAGCACCCGCGCCTGGACCATGGGGTTGCGGGTGTCCAGGCTGCGGTTGGTCGGGGCCAGCAGGCGGTCGATGACGGCGCGGTTCTCCTCCTGCGTCGTCGGCTGGTCCAGCCCGTGCAGCCGGCCGTCACGGTCCAGCCAGGTGACCCGGTCGCCCTCGATGAACACCTCCTCGACGTCGGCACGCGCCAGGACGTCGGTCAGCGGACCGAAGGCGGTGACCGCGGCCTCCAGCCGCCGGGCCATCTCGGCGGTGTCACGCAGCCGGGCACGGCCCCTGCTCTGCGAGGCCTGCTGGTAGTCCGCGACCGTCCGCCCGACCAGCGCCCGCACCCGGTCGGGCTCGTGGACCGGGTCGACGCGCTCGGCGTCCAGCAGCGCAAGGACGTTCAGGCGCAGCTCGTCGTAGACCGTCATGCCGCCCTCACGCCGTCAGCCCCAGCGTCGCCGCCATGGCCGCGACGTCCCGCCGGAAGCGGCCACGGCCGGTGCGTCCGCCCTGCCACGCCGCACGCGGCACGGCGCTGTCGTGGGCCAGGGTGTGGACGGTGCCCGCGCCCGTGGCCCGACGCAGCTCGGCGACGACCTCGTCCCGGACGAACCGGTCGGTGCCGACCTTGTTCAGCACGACGTGCAGCCGTGGCCGTCGGCCCGCCAGCCGGGCGTACAGCTCGACGGTCCGGCTGACCGCGGTCGGGGTGGGGGCGGCCACCAGGACCAGGTCATCGGCCCGGCCGGCCAGCCCCTCGGCCTGGCCGTAGCGGTTCCCGGTGGGGCCCTCGACCCGTGGCAGGCAGTGACCCAGGTCCATGACGACCGCCCGGTGCACCACGCCGAGGTCGGCCAGCACGGTGGCGTCGGTCCCGGGCGGCACGGTCTGCCAGTCCTCACCCGAGACCATGCCCGGGAGCACCCGCAGCGGCCGCCGGCTGGCCAGCGGGTGCAGGCTGTCGGCGACGGGACGGCCCTGCGCCGCCGCACGCATGGCGGTGTGCAGGTTGGGGTGCACCGGCAGCGCCAGCCGTTGGGCCAGGGAGGGGGCCAGCTCGTCGGCGTCGACCAGGGCGGTGGGCACGTCGGCGCCGGCCAGGGTGGCCGCCAGCTCGACAGCCACCTCGGTCACCCCGACCCCGCCGGTCGGCCCGGTCACGCCGACGACCCGGCAGCGCCGCACCGTGGCCGGGGTCGGGCGTGCGACCGGTCGCGACGGCCGGTCCTGCGGCTGGCGTGCCGCCAGGGCCACGACCTGGCGGACCAGGTCGGTCGGGTCGACGTCGGAGGGGACCAGGGCGTCCACACCGGTGTCGATCAGCTCGCTCTTGCCCTGGGAGTCCCCGGGGTCGTACAGCCCCAGCACCGCCCGGCCCTGCGCCTGCAGCTCGGCGACCAGGTCGGCGGTCAGGAACGAGGTGACGTCGTCGACCAGCACGACCGCCGCCGGCTCGGCCAGGGCGTCCTCCCG
>JBFKGB010000485.1:0-2199 GCA_041633535.1 Euzebya sp.
CGTCGGCCGGCCGGTCGCTGTCGTCCCAGATCGGCGCGGGGCCCGGCTCGCCGAGGTCGTCATCGAGCCGTTCGGTCATCGCCAGCGCGGCCCGACGGCCAAACACCAGCGCCTCGGCCAACGAGTTGCCGGCCATCCGGTTGGCGCCGTGCAGGCCCGTCGAGGCGACCTCGCCAGCGGCGTACAGCCCTGGCAACGACGTGCGGGCATCCAGGTCCGTGCGGACGCCACCGACCATGTAGTGGGCCGCCGGGGTGACCGGGACGCGCTCGGTGGCCATGTCGAACCCGAGCTGTCTGACGCCGTGCAGGACGGTCGGGAACTCGTGCTCCAGCAGCTCGATGCCGATGGACGTCGCGTCCAGCCAGGCGCCACCCGGCTGGTCCAGGATGCCCTTGGCGACGATGTGGCGGGGCGCGAGCTCCGCGTCCGGGTGGATCGCCGTCATGAACCTGGCGCCGTCGGCGTCGTGCAGCGTGGCGCCGGCGCCGCGCAGGGCCTCGGTCAGCAGGAAGCGCCAGTTGCCCTCCACGGCCAGCCCTGTCGGATGGAACTGCACGAACTCCATGTCGCGCACCGAGGCACCCGCGTCGTGGGCCAGGACCACCCCGTCGCCCGTGGCGCCGTCCTGGTTGGTCGTGGCCGCGAACAGCCCACCGCACCCGCCCGTCGCCAGCAGGACGGCCCGTGCCTCGACCACGACCAGGTCGCCGTCGGGCAGCAGCGTCCACACGCCGGTGACGCGGCCGACGGGGTCGGTGGCCAGCTGGATCGCGGACCCGGCCAGCCGCTGCACGACGGGTGTCGCCGCCCCACGCAGGACGCGCATCATCTCCGCGCCGGTGGCGTCGGCCTTGTGCGCCGACCGTGCCACCGACATGCCGCCCTCACGCGCCAGGTGCAGGTGGGCGGGGTCCATCGACCCCTCGTGCCCCTCCAGCCGGTCGAAGTCCGCACCCATCTGCAGGATGTCGGCCACGCACGCGGGGGTCTCGGTCGTCAGGGTCATGACGGCGGCCGGGTCGCACAGGCCGTCCCCGGCGATCATGGTGTCGTCGGCGTGCCGCTGCGGGGAGTCCTCGGGGCCCAGCGCCACCGCGATGCCGCCCTGGGCGTAGGGCGAGGAGCCCGACGTCCCCGGGGTGCCCTTGTCGATGATGACGATGTCGAGGTCCGGGTCGACGCGTGACAGCGAGAGGGCGGCGTACAGGCCGGCGACGCCGGCGCCGACGATCACCACGTCGGTCCGGTAGCGACCCGGTCCCACGGGCGTCGGGGCGGAGGGGAGGGCCACGCCTGCTCCTGGAGGTCTCGGTGGTCGGCGCGGATCGGTCCCGGGCCGTCGGACCGCGGATCATATCGGGCTGCCGGGGCTAGGCTTGGGGGACCGCCGCTGGAGGAGCCATCACGATGACCACGACCGTCGACGCGCTGTGGGCCGACATGCCCATCATCAAGACCGGCCAGGACTACGTCGACAGCCTGCGGGGTCGCGACACCCGGCTGTTCCTGATGGGTGAGCGCATCGAGGAGCCGGCGGACCACCCGATGATCGTGCCGTCGATCAACGCGATGCGCGCGACCTACGACCTGGCGGTGGACCACCCCGAGCTGGCGCTGGCCCACTCCCCCCTCGTCGACGGTCCCGTCAACCGGTTCCTGCACGTCACGGCCAGCCCCGAGGACCTGATCGCAAAGCACCGGATGCAACGTGCGCTGGGGCAGCGGACCGGCACCTGCTTCCAGCGGTGCGTGGGACTGGACGCCGTGTCGTCGCTGCACTCCGTCACCTACGACCTGGACGCCGAGCACGGCACGGACTACCACCAGCGGTTCCTCGACTTCCTGACGCGGCTGCAGGCCCACAACCTGGTCCTGGCCGGCGGGATGACCGACCCCAAGGGCGACCGGTCCAAGCGGCCGCACGAGCAGGCCTCTGCCGACGTGTTCCTGCGGGTCGTGCGCCGGTCCGAGGAGGGTGTCTGGGTCAGCGGGGCCAAGGCCCACATGACGGGCGGCTGGAACAGCCACTGGATCATGCTGATGCCGACGATGCACCTGACGCCCGAGGACGCCGACTTCGCCATCGTCTGCGCCGTGCCGGTCACGGCGGCGGGGATCACCTACGTCCATGGCCGGCAGGCATCCGACACCCGGGCGCTCGAGCCCGGGACCATGGACCAGGGCAACGCCCGCTTC
>JBFKGB010000486.1:0-2181 GCA_041633535.1 Euzebya sp.
GCAGGCCCTGGACGACCTGGTCAGCTGGTGCCGTGACGCGATCGTGGTGGGCGGTGGTGGCGGCCACGACGCGGTCCGCAACGTCGACGCCGTCGAGGCGCTGCATGAGCAGGCCGACACCGTGTCAGCAGGTGCGCTGCTGGACATCTGCGACCAGGCCCTGCAGACCCGCGAGGCCATCGAGGTCAACGTGCGGTGGGACCTCGCGATCGAGGCGTTCATCCTGGGCGCCCACGCCCGGTCGCTCAGCGTCTGAGGCCGCACGGACACCCGAGGGTGTCGGGCGGGCCGATCGGGGAATGGCCTGCCTACACCGACCTGAAGGAGAAGACCATGGCAGACAACGAGACCGGTCCCGAAGCGGGCATGAAGGGCGCAGTCGAGGGCGTCAAGGGCAAGGTCAAGGAGGCCGCTGGCGTCCTGACCGGCAACGAGAACCTCGAGCGCGAGGGCGAGGCCCAGCAGGACAAGGCCGAGGCCCAGCGCGACGTCGCCAAGAAGGAGGCGGAGGCCGAGAAGGCCCGCGCCGAGGCCGACGCCCACGAGGCCGAGCAGCGCAGCGCGCAGAACAGCTGACCTCGAGCAGTACCAGGGAGCCCGCACCGAATACCGGTGCGGGCTCGTTGGCGTCCACGGGGGGTCAGCGCCTGCGGATGCCCTCGACGACCAGGCTCATGACGTGGGCGGCGATGTCCTCCGCCGACGAGCCCGGCCGGGTCATGACCCGCAGCATCAGCAGGTTGTTGATGCTGGACCCGATCTCGACCGCGGGAACGTCGGTCCGCAGCAGCCCTGCCTGTTGCCCACGCGCCACCAGCCCGCCGATCGCGGCCGGGAGGGGCAGCACGGTCCGGGGGTCGTCAGGCTGACCAGACGGTGAGCCCTGCCGGATGGCATGGATGCTGGCACTCGCGATGACGGTCGAGGTCAGGGCCCGGTGCGCCAGCAGCTGCTGGGCCAGGCGGGCCACCAGCTCGCCCAGCCGTGCCATCGGGTCACCGGTCCCTCCCTCCTCCTCGGCCCAGACGAAGACGTCCTCGTGCAGCACCTGCCGCAGCACGCTGGCGGCCAGCACTCCCTGGCCGGCGAAGTGGTCGTACAGCGTCGACAGCGCCACCCCGGCCTCGGACGCGATGGCCTTCATCCGCACGTTGGGCCACTCACCCCGCTGCTCGGCGACGTCGTCCAGCCGGCGCCACTCGGCCAGGGCCACCTCGAGGATGCGTGCGCGGGTCTGTGCCCGCCGACCGTCGGCGGCAGCCGCCCGTCCGTCGCCCTCGGCAGCCGCTCGTCCGTGGCCGTCGGCAGCCGTCCTGCTGTCATCGCGGTGCTGGTCCACCGTCACGTGATCCTCCCGTCCCACGGTCCTGCGGCATGATCGCACAGACGGATCGGACATGGTTCTGGTTGTCGGTGAACGGTCCTCACGTGATCCTGCTAGACGGTCGTCGGGGACAGACCGGGGGGTCAGAGGGGGGAGTCCCCGGCGACCACCTCAGGGGAGGGGGCAGCGGGGCGGCGGGGGACCGTCGGTCCGTGGGGACAGGGCCCAAGGACCCTACCGGCCGGGTGGGCCGCGCGGGAGTCTGGTGATCCGGACGACCGGAGGACCCCCGCATGCCTGTTCACACCATCCACTACGTGCAGCCCTTCGACGACGGCTCGGCGTCGGAGAAGGCGCTGCTGGGCGGCAAGGGGGCCAACCTGGCCGAGATGACCCGCCTGGGCCTGCCGGTCCCACCCGGGTTCACGGTGACCACCGAGGCGTGCCGTCGCTACTTCACCGACGGCGAGAAGCTGCCAGACGGGCTGGAGGACCAGCTGCTGGCCGCCGTGGCCGAGCTGGAGCGGCGCACCGGTCGGCGCATGGGCGACCCCCAGCGGCCCCTGCTGGTGTCGGTGCGGTCCGGTGCCGCCTTCTCGATGCCGGGGATGATGGACACGATCCTGAACCTGGGCCTGAACGACGACAGCGTGCTGGCGCTGGCCGCCGAGTCCGGCGACGACCGGTTCGCCTGGGACGCCTACCGTCGGCTGGTGCAGCTGTTCGCCAAGGTCGTGCTGGGCGTGCCCGGACGCGACATGGAGGACGAGGTCGCCCGGACCGTCGCGGCCGCCGGCGGCGACGAGCAGGCCGTCGATGCGGCCGGCTGGCAGCAGCTGACCCAGACGCTGAAGGAC
>JBFKGB010000487.1:0-2161 GCA_041633535.1 Euzebya sp.
GCTGCTGCTGGACGGCGTGGACCTGCGCGACCTGCCCCGGCAGGCGCTGCGCAGCCGCATCGGCTACGTCGAGCAGGACGCGCCCGCCCTCGCCGGCAGCCTGCGGGACAACCTGCTGCTGTCCCGGCCCGACGCCGACGACGCCACGCTGCACGCGGCCCTGACCGCGGTCCGTCTGGACACGCTGGTCCGCCGCACCCCCGCCGGGCTGGACACCCAGGTCGGCGAGCACGGCGTCACCCTGTCCGGCGGCGAGCGGCAGCGGCTGGCCATCGCCCGGGTGCTGGTCGCCCGACCCGACGTGCTGCTGCTGGACGAGCCCACCGCCAGCCTGGACGCCCGCAACGAGCAGGCCATGACCGCCGCGATCGACGCGGTGAGCGTCGACCGGACCGTGGTCATCGTCGCCCACCGGCTGTCGACGGTCGCGGCCTGCGACCAGATCGTCGTCCTGGACGAGGGGCGGGTCGTGGCGGTCGGCACCCACGAGGAGCTGGTCGCCGCCGACGGGCTGTACCGCGAGCTCGCCGCCTCGCAGCTGCTCACCTGAGCCGCCCCGCCCCATTGCCCCGATGCGTGTCCGCGCAATAGGGTCCGGCGTCATGCCAGCATCCCGCACCCTCATCGTTGCTGACGTCCGGACGCACACCGAACGACGGCTGGTCGACGCCTGGGCCGCCGAGGCCCATCCCGGGCACCTGGTCGTCGCCGTGGACGAGCTGACCGACGACCTGATCACCCCCGACACCCCCGTCCAGCCGGTCCGGGTCACGTGGCTGCCCAAGGAACGTGCCGGCGGTCAGCGGCTGAACGTCGGCGAGCTGCTGCTGCTGAGCGAGCCCCGCCGCCCGTGGCAGCCGCTGCAGAAGGTCCTGACCCGGGTCCGCCCCGACGCCGCGCAGGTCACGCCGGCCGAGCCCGCCACGGGTGCGGAGCTGATCGAGCGCTACCGCGAGCGCTACGGCCGCGAGGACGACGAGGGGCTGGGGCAGTTCGTGCGCCGCCAGGCGGTCATGTCGCTGGACCGCGCCCAGCGCAGCACGTTGGGCAGCCGCTACAAGGTGCCGCGTCTGATCGCCGAGCAGATCCTGCACAAGCCCAGCTTCCGCGAGGGGCTGCGCAGCCTGTCCTCGTCGCTCGGGGTGGCCGAGGACGGGGTCCTCGCCGACGCCAGGGCGGCCCTGGAGGAGCTGGTCGCGGTGCAGTCGCCGGCCGCCATCGAGCTGTGGCGCAGCCTGCTGAAGCCGATGCACGCCCACGCCTGGGACGTGGACGCCGACGCCAGCTCGATCAGCCAGCTGCGCGAGCTGAACCGGGCCAGCTCGCTGGTCTTCCTCCCCTCCCACAAGAGCTACGTTGACCCGCTGATCCTGGCCGACGTGCTGCTCGAGCACGACCTGCCGCGCAACCACACGCTGGGCGGGGCGAACCTGTCGTTCTGGCCATTCGGACCGCTGGGCAAGCGCGCCGGCATCGTCTTCATCCGGCGCAGCTTCGGCGGCGACGACATCTACAAGTTCGTCGTGCGCCACTACCTGGCCCACCTGATGGCCAAGCGGTTCAACCTGGAGTGGTTCATGGAGGGCGGCCGCAGCCGCACGGGCAAGCTGCGTCAGCCGAAGTACGGCATCCTGCGCTACCTGGTCGACGCCCTCGACATCGAGCCGACGGCCAACCCGGTCCTGGTGCCCGTGTCGATCGTCTACGAGCAGCTGCACGAGGTCTCCTCGATGGCGGCCGAGGAGCAGGGTGGCGCCAAGCAGGCGGAGGGGCTGGCCTGGATGGCCCGCTACCTGCGCAGCCAGCGCGAGCACCTGGGTCAGGTCAGCGTGCGCTTCGGCGACCCCCTCCCCCTGCGGCAGGCGCTGGCCGAGGCCGGCGACACCGCCCAGCTCGAGAAGGTCGTCTTCGCCGTCGCCTCCCGCATCAACGCGGTCAGCCCCGCGACGGCGACCTCGCTGGTCACCCTGGTGCTGCTGGGCGAGCGCGACCGGTCCCTGACCGTCGAGGAGATCGGCGCTCGGGTGCGCCCGCTGCTGGACTACCTGGACGCCAAGGGCGTCGAGCGTCCGCGCGACGACCTGCGGCACGCCGCCGGCCTGCAGACCACCCTGCAGCGGCTGGCCGACGCCGGCGTCGTCGAGGTCTACGACGAGGGCAC
>JBFKGB010000488.1:0-2160 GCA_041633535.1 Euzebya sp.
CCCCGGCTTCTTCTCCGTCCTGCACGAGGCGGGGCACGAGATCGGGCAGGCGCTGACGACCCACCCCGGTGTCGACGCGGTCGCCTTCACCGGCAGCCTCGCCGGCGGACGGGCCCTGCTGGACCTGGCCGCCTCGCGACCCCGGCCGATCCCGGTCTACGCCGAGATGGGGTCACTGAACCCGCTGTTCGTGTCGACCGGTGCGGCCGCGGCCGACCCTGACGGCATGGCCGAGGGGATCGCCGGGTCCTACCTGCTGGGCGAGGGCCAGTTCTGCACCAAGCCCGGGCTGGTCGTCCTGCCGGAGGGCGCCGGCGGCCGGGCGGTCCTGGACCGCCTGACCGCCATCGTGGCCGACAGGCAGCCGGCCCATCCCCTCCTCCACCAGGGCATCGTCGGCGCCTTCGACGAGGGCGTGCAGCGGGTGGCGGCGCTGCCCGGCGTCACCGTCGTCCACGCGCCGGCCCCCGACGTCGGCTGCCAGGCGGTGCTGCTGGAGGTGACCGTCGGCGCGCTGATCGACGAACCCGCCCTGCGCGAGGAGCTGTTCGGACCGGCCGTCGTCGTCGTGCAGGCCACCGACGCCCAGATGCGTGACCTGGCCGACCTGCTGGAGCCGGCGCTGACCGGGACCCTGCACTTCACGCCCGAGGAGGGCGGATGGGCCAGGGACATGGCTGATCTGCTGGCCCGCCGGGTCGGCCGCGTCATCGCCAACGGCTACCCCACCGGGGTCCGGGTCAGCCCCGCCCAGCACCACGGCGGTCCGTACCCGGCGACGACCTCGCCGCTGCACACCTCCGTCGGGCTGGCGGCGATCGACCGGTTCCTGCGTCCCGTCGCCTTCCAGTCCTTCGCCGACGAGGTGCTGCCGGGCTGGGCGACCGCATGACCCACGTCGTCGTCGTGGGGGCGGGCATCGTCGGCCTGGCGGCGGCCCGCGAGCTGGCCCTCCGCGGCGCGACCGTGACCGTCCTCGAGCGCGGGATGGTCGCCTCGGGCACCTCCAGCCGTGGCGAGGGGAACATGCTCGTCAGCGACAAGGAGATCCCGGCCGAGGCGACCCTGGCGCTGCGGTCGCTGACCCTGTGGCGACGGTTCGCCGAGGAGTCCGCCGAGCCGTTCGAGTTCGAGCCCAAGGGTGGGATCATCACCGCCTCCAGCGAGCGGCAGCTGTCGCTGCTCGCGGCACAGGCACACGGGCAACGGGCGCTCGGGATCGACTCGACGGTGCTGACCGCCGCCGACGTCCGCGTGCGGGAGCCCAACCTGTCACCGGCGGTGGTCGGCGGGGTCCACTTCCCCCAGGACGCCCAGGTCATGCCGATCCACGCCGTCAGGGCGCTGCACCGGTCAGCGCGGGACCTGGGCGTGCAGGTGCGGACCGGCGTCACGGTCACCGGGCTGACCCCGCGGGGTGCCGGGGTCCGGGTCCTGCTGAAGGACGGCACGGTGGACGCCGACGCGGTCGTCAACGCCGCCGGCCCGTGGGCGGGCGAGCTGGCCGGTCTGCTGGGCGGGCAGGCCGCGGTGTTCCCGCGGCGCGGGATGCTGCTGGTGACCGAGCCGATGCCCCAGGGCACGGTGCGGCACAAGGTCTACGACGGTCGCTACGTCGAGGCCGTCGCCAGCGACGACGCCGCGGCCCAGGTCGCGCCGGTCATCGAGTCGACGCGGTCGGGGACGATCCTGATCGGCTCGACCCGTGAGGCCGTCGGCTGGGACGACACGGTCCGCTGGGACCTGGCAGGCCAGCTGGCCCGTGATGCCGCGACGCTGTTCCCCTCGCTGGCCGGCGTCCAGGTGATCCGGACCTACCAGGGCTTCCGGCCCGCCACGCCCGACCACCTGCCCCTGATCGGTCCCGACGCCCTGGTCGCGGGGCTGTTCCACGACACCGGGCACGAGGGTGCCGGCATCGGCCTGGCGATGGCGTCGGCGGAGGTCCTGGCGGACGCGGTGCTGGACGGCGTGACCGACCCCGCGTTCGACCCGCGCCGGTTCGCCGCCGCCGCGTCGACGGAACGTGTGCCTGTCGTCGCGACGGCACGCCCCCTGACGCTGACCCGCCCCGCCCCTGCGGTGAGCACGATCCACCATGGTGGATCTGGATCAGCGGGTGGAGGGGTGAGCACGATCCACCATGGTGGATCTGGATCA
>JBFKGB010000489.1:0-2159 GCA_041633535.1 Euzebya sp.
GCCTCCACCTCGACGGTGTGGACGCCGGGCAGCCGTCCCGCGAGGGTCCCGACCCACGAGCGGTCGCCCCCGTCGTCAGCCACGGCCAGCGCCACCGGCTGACCGGGCCGTGGGACCTCGAGGTCGACCGTGCCCGCACGGGCGATCGAGGGCTCGGGCCACGAGCTGATCAGCCAGCTGCTGCTGGGCAGCGAGGACTGGGCGTGCTGCCACAGCGACGGTGCCGGACGCTCGACCTTCGCGACGGAGGGCAGCCAGGTCCAGTGCAGCAGCTGCCGCTCCAGCAGGCCGATGACCCCGGCCACGCCGGCGGCACCGCCCAGCGGCCCGTGCAGGGCCCCGGCGAGGGTGACCAGGACGTCGGCGGCCAGCGGGGGCAGGTCGGTCGCGTGCCACAGCAGCGGTCGCTGGCCCATCGCGGCCCGCAGGGTCGCCAGCGCGTGTGCCATCCGCGGATCCAGGTGCGAGGGGTACACGACCAGCAGGGGGCCCTGCATCGCCAGCTGCTCGACGAGGAGGTCGTGCAGCGCCACCCGGTCCGTCGCGACGTCGACGTCGACGTGCACGACGTGCGTCGGCTGGGGCAGGAAGGGACCGGCGTGACGGCCGATGGCCAGGACCCCCGTCATCGGCCGGCCCTGGCGGACGGCAGGCCGAAGCCCTCGACCACGGCGGCGGCGGCACGCAGCCATGCCTCCTGCGTCGCCGGGGCCAGCAGGTCCGCGTCAGTCACCGCGCCGGCCTCCAGATGCCGGTCGTGGGGGATCCGGTGCACCGAACGGGTGCGGTCCGCGAAGTGCCTGACGACCTGGTCCACGTCGACCCGGTCGGTGTCGGCCACGGCGTTGACGACCACCACCGCGTCGCGGACCAGGTGCCCCCTGCCGTTGCTCTGCAACCAGTCGAGGGTCATCGAGGCCGCGCGTGCGGTGTCAAGACCGGTCCCCGTGACCAGGACGATCTGGTCGACGGCGTCGAGGATGCCCAGGTTGGCGTCGTCGGTGATGCCGGTGCCGGTGTCGCACAGCAGGACGTTGTAGTGGCGCTCCATCTCGGCGAGGACCGCCTGGTAGTCCTCCCCCCGCAGCGCACGTGAGGCGTGCGGGTCCTCGGGGGATGCCAGCACCTCCAGCCGGGAGGGCGCCTGGGAGGTCAGGCCCCTGGCCTGCGGGTACCCCTGGATCGTCCCCACGTCGGCGAGGGCGTCGATGACGGTGGCGTCGGTCTGCCGTGCGACGCGGTGGCCCAGGGTGCCGGCGTCGGGGTTGCCGTCGATCGCCAGCACCCGGTCGGGACGCACCGCTGCCAGGGTGTGCCCCAGCATCAGCGTGGTCGTGGTCTTGCCGACGCCGCCCTTGCGCGAGATCACCGCGACCCGACGCCCCTCGGGACAGGGTGTGCAGCAGGCCTCGACCAGCGCGTCCCAGGCCTGCTCGCTGCGCGAGGGGCCCAGGTTCACCGCCCCACCGGTCACCCGGTACAGCCAGCCACGGACGCCACCGACGGGGCGGTCCTCCCGCGGGCGCAGGACCGCGTCCTCGGTCAGACGCGGCGGCCCGGGGTGCGGCTGGGCAGGCTCCGTGTCGGCTGCCGAGTCCGGTGCCCCGTCGGCTGCCGAGTCCGGTGCCCCGTCGGCTGCCGTGTCCTGTGCCCTGTCAGCTGCCCCGTCGGGTGTCGTGTCGGGGGCACCGTCAGGCAGGGCAGGAAGGGGGCCGAGCCCCACCGGGTCCGCCGCAGGCCGTGCCCACAGCAGGTCGGCGGCGTCGTCCGCCCCTTCGCCCTGCGACCCCGTTCCCATGTCCCTCTCCTGACCCTCCACGCCTGCGCCGCATCACGCTTGGTGACATCGGTGGACGCTGGATGATCGTCGATGACTAGCCTCGACACAACACGACGCCAACCCCTGCGCCCCATTGACCGGTGTGTGAACCGTAGCCGTTCCCAGCAGACATCACGGTACGGGAGGCTGAACCTCCCTCACCCGCCCGGCCGGACGGTTGGGCTGCGCGTGCCGGCCCATCCACAGCATGGCCCGACATGACTAGTACGGCCACTCAGGATCAGTTACAGTCCGTCAGACGGCAACCAGTACGCAGTCCGTGACGGACCGGACTCCTCGGGGGAGGGCGATGGACAACTCCAGACAGGACGTCGGTGCC
>JBFKGB010000490.1:0-2152 GCA_041633535.1 Euzebya sp.
CAACGACATCAGCGTCGACCTCGTCAGCGGCATCGCACGGCTGAAGGCCGGTGCGCTGGGTGATGACCCGCTGAACGCCGAGGACGAGCGCTTCCGCGCCCGGGCCGAGGCTGCCAGCCAGACCTTCCGGGTCGACAACGCCACCACGACCTTCGACACCTTCGCCCGCGCGCTCAGCGAGGGCGACCAGGTCCGCTACCGCCGCACCGCGGGCGTCGAGGCCTTCGAGCTGACCAACGCGCCCCAGCCGGCCGTCAACGGGCTGGTGACCGAGACGTTCAACCCCGACGGCAGCCCGGTCGCCCCCGAGCCCTCCGACGGCGGCGACATCACGCTGCTGACGGCCACCGGCCGTCGGCAGGTCAGCTACTCCGCGAACGCGGTCTTCCGCATCGACGGCAACGTCGCGACCGAGCAGGAGTTCGAGCTGGCCCGCACCGCCGGCGACGACGTCACCTACCAGGTCAGCGACCCGGCGACGGACACGGCCGAGGAGATCCGTCTGCTGAACCGGGACCTGACCGGTGAGCTGACCGACATCACCGAGGGCGCCAACACCTACGACGTGCGCGTCCTGGCCGGCATCGTCTACGACGACCTGAACTACACCGCCGGTGTGTTCGGCGGCGGCGACACCTACCTGATCAACGGCAGCACCGTGGGGCTGGCGCAGTTCGAGAACGAGCTGGCGCTGGTGGACCGCGGCGAGGTCGAGGGCACCGTGGTCGTGCGACCCGGACCCAACGGCACCGAGCACCGGCTGACCGCCACCGATCGCTGACCCACGGCAGGAAACGCGCCCGCCGTCACTCAGGTGGCGGCGGGCGCTGCCGATCTGGGGGTGTCATGCGACCCGACGTCGGCCTCGCCACCCTGCCCCAGCGGCTGGCAGGGATCACCGCCCTGCGCCCGCAGCCGACCCGTCCCACCCCCGCGGGCGGCGCGGCGTTCGCCGACGTCCTCGCCGAGCAGGTGCAGACCCAGACCCCACCACAGACCGCACACCCCTGGGCCACGGCCGGGTCGGCCACGCTGGGACGTGGCGTCGCCCTGCACCACGGGCCCAGCGTCATCCGGCCGCAGCTGCCCCATGACACCGGTATGACCGGTGTCGCCCCGGGGCTGGAGCACGACCGCTTCCACGACCACGCCGACGGCGTCGGCCACGCGCACGCGCCAGGCACGCTGGCCCTGGACCGGTCCGGACCGCCACCCGAGCTGCAGGTCCACGGCAACGGACGGATCCCCGCGTCCGCGCTGGAGCCGCTGGGGGTCGGCGAGCACCGGCTGTGGTCACCGGCCGCACGCGCGTTCCGTGACATGCAGGCGGCCGCTGCCCGCGAGGGCGTCACCTTCGGGATCAACTCCTCCTACCGTGACCACGCCACGCAGGTCGAGATGGTCGAGCGGTACGGCCTGTACAGCCAGGGCGGACGCGCTGCGGCACCCGGTACGTCCAACCACGGCTGGGGGGTCGCGCTGGACCTGGACCTGGACGGTCCCGCGCAGGCCTGGATGCGCGAGCACGCCGCGGACTACGGCTTCGTCGAGGACGTGCCCCGCGAGCCGTGGCACTGGACGTTCAAGGCCTCCGGCTACTGACCCGGCAGGTCAGCCGGCCATCAGGCTGGTGATCCGCTGCACGATCGGTGACAGGTCGACCTTGTCCACGACGGTCGCGCCGTACTCCGCCGCCTGATCCAGGGTCTGCGCCTCGATGTGGGCGCTCAGCAGGAACAGCTCTGCCGTCGGCAGGGCCACCCGTGCCCGCTCGAGGACCTCGATGCCCCGCCGCTGGTCCGGCAGCCGATGGTCAGTGACCACCACGTCGAAGGCCTCGCCGCCGCCCTCCAGCTGGGCCAGCGCCTGCTCGGCGTCCTCGGTCACCTTCACCTCGGCGCCCAGCAGCTCCAGCTGCACGGTCAGCAGGGCGCGCATGGCGGGGTCGTCGTCGACGATGAGGCAGCTGCACGAGGCGGAGGGGGCGGACGTCATCCCCATGCATGGTAGAGCAGTGGACAGGCCGACTTCCGTCGGACGGGTCGTCCCGGTCGGACGGTGCAGGCTCCGCGACCTTGCCCGCACCCCGTCCTAGACTCCGGGCGCGATGCGACGTCTTCCCCCACTGCTGCTCCTGCTCCTCCTCCTGATG
>JBFKGB010000491.1:0-2148 GCA_041633535.1 Euzebya sp.
CCGCCCCGCCGCACCCCCGGCCGCACCCCCTCGTGAACGACTCCTCAGTCCACGCCGGTGACTCGGGGCCACAGCGGGCAACGCGCTGACCAGCACCTCTGCGGTCGGCGTGCCCCTCTCTGCGAGGAAACGGCCCGTCGCCGAGTCACGGGGGAGGGGTGGGACGGCGACGGGCGTAGGCTTCAGGCCGTGCCCACACACCCGCGCCGCCGTCCGCTGCTGCTGCAGGTCGGGATCCCCCTCGCCCTGCTCATGGTCCTGCCGCTGCTGGGTGGACCGCCCGCCGACGCCTACCCGCTGGCGTCGACCCGCATCCAGGCTGGCCCAGACGACCGGGCCCCCTACAACGGCTGGCACTACGTGCGGCGCGGCTCGGTGCCCACGCCACCGACGGTCAGGGCGCGGACCCAGGCGGACGGCAGGACGGCCTACGAGACCGGCTTCGTGCCCTACGCCACCGTCGGCGGCGTCACCCTGCACCACCCGGCGGCCGTGATCGAGCGGATCGGCCTGCACCAGTCCAACCACGAGGGGGCGCGGGACCAGGAGATGACGGACACCGCCGCCTCACCCGTGCTGCTGGAGTCGCGCGGACGCCTGTCGGGCCCGCAGAGCGCCGCCGACATCGTCGTGGCGCCCGACACCGAGATCCGCTCGCCGGTCACTGGCACCGTCGTCCGGGCGGGCACCTACGTGCTGTACTGCCGGCACAGCGACGACTTCGTCGTCATCGACCCCGACGGCCACCCGGGCTGGGAGGTCAAGATGCTGCACATCGACGGGGTGCAGGTGGCCCCGGGGGACCGGGTGCTGGCCGGTGTGACGGTGCTGGCGCCGCGGGCCACGCCGCTGCCGTTCCGCTCGCAGGTCGACGACACCACGGCAGAGCCGTCATGGCCGCACACCCATCTGGAGGTCATCGACCCCTCCATCCCCAACGTGTCGAACGGCGGGTCGGGCAGTAGCTGCTAGCCTCGCCGCCCCCACCGCCGAGGAGGATCGACCCGCCGTGACCGACCCGCTGCTCGCAGAGCTCCGCAGCCGAATCGACGAGCTCGACGCCGCCCTGATCACCCTGATGAAGGAGCGGTTCGAGGTCACCCGGCGCGTCGGCCTGCACAAGAAGGAGACCGGGCTGCCGCCCGCGGACCCCTCGCGTGAGGAGGTCCAGATCGCCCGGCTGCGCCGCATGGCGGAGGAGGCGGACCTGGACCCCGCGTTCAGCGAGAAGCTGCTGCGCCTGATCATCGACGAGGTCATCCGGGACTACGCGCGCAGCGCCGACCTCTCCTGACGCCCCGCGGACAGGACCGCGGTCAGCGCGCGATGTCGGGACGGTCCATGACCGCACGGGTCCGGACGGTGAAGACCGAGTCGCCCGACAGGATGCCGCCACGACCGAACAGCCGGCCGGCCTCCCAGTTCGCCAGGCCGAGCTCGGGGGTGTCCAGCGCGTACTGCCCGTCGACCCACCGGGTCAGGGCGTTGCCGACGAACGGGGCGTCGACGGTGTCGAAGAAGCGCTGGTGGGCCGTCGGGTCGCTGGCGATCAGGCTGGCGACGAAGCGGGGGCTCTGGGCGTTGAACGCCTCGACGGCGTCGGCGACGGTGTCCAGGACGACGAGGGTGACCTCGGGGGACTCCTCCCACTCCCACTCCACGCCCAGCCGGTCGCCGGCGATCGGCTCGGCCTGGGGCTCGGTGACCGGTCCCTCGGCTCGTACGACGTCGACCTGACGCTCGAACCAGGCCGCGGGGACGTGGGCCGTCGACCCCTCGGCCACGTGCAGCTTGGGTGCGGCCCCGCGGGCGGCCCCTGCGGCCTCCAGCGCCTGCAGGAACGCCGGGACCAGGTCGTCGACCCGGTCGCGGGTGATGACGCAGGTGTTGAGGGTGTTGCAGACCTTGCGGTCCAGCGACCGTGTGACGGCCTGGGCGAAGTCATCGGCGTCGGCGGTGGGGTCCGCCACGATCCAGGCCCCGCCGGTGCCGTGCAGGCTGACGGGGATGCCCGCCAGCCGCGCCACGCTGCCCAGGGTCGCGGTGGCCCGGCCGGACCCGCGCGCCACCGCCAGGGCCAGCCGGGGGTCGCTGAACAGCGCGCTGCCGGCGGCGTGGGAGGGGGAGTCGACCAGCGCCGCGGCACCC
>JBFKGB010000492.1:0-2137 GCA_041633535.1 Euzebya sp.
CCCGTCGCCCCGCCGCGCGCCCGCGTGCCGAGGGCCCACGGCCCACACGTCCGCACCCCGCCCGACCCCAACCCCCGCGACGCCAGCCCGCCCGGGGCCGGCCCACCCGGCGCCGCCCGTCCCGCACGCCCGAGCAGGTCGTGCGGTCCTCGCTGGGGTGGCTCGGGCTGGCCGAGACCCCCGTCGTGGTCACCGGGCACCCCCGCATGCGCGAGCGGGTCCTGCAGACCCTGCGGCAGCGGCGTCGACGCGACCAGCTGGTGACCGTCAGCCTGGGTGCCCTGCTGGCCATCGTGCTGCTGGGGTTCGGGATCGTCCGGTCCCCGCTGCTGGCCGTCGACCGCGTGTCGCTGGTCGGTGTCAGCCAGGTGCAGCAGCAGGCGCTCACCGGTCTGCTCGCGGTGGACGAGGGCGCCAACGTCCTGGACGTCGACCTGGGGGTGCTGGAGGAGCAGGCCGAGTCCCTGCCCTGGGTCGCCGTCGCGACCGCCCGACGCCGTCTGCCCTCCACCATCGAGGTCAGGGTGGCCGTCAACCGGCCGGTGGCCAGCGCCGTCGTCGGCGAGGTCCGCTACCTGCTGGACGCCGAGGGTGTGGCCGTGGAGTCCATGCCCGCCGACGCCGGCGGCGGGATCAGCACGCGAGGTGCCGTCGCGGACCTGCCGACGATCGTGCTGACGGACCCGCCCCTGGTGGGGGAACCGCAGGCCGACCCGCAGGTGCGGGACCTGGCCGTGGTCGCGGCCAGCATGCCCAAGGCGCTGCAGGAGTGGATCACGGGGTACCGCGCCGCCGGCACGGACGAGGTCGACGCCCTGCTGACCGTGCCCACACCGGGCGGCCCGGTCGAGTTCGTCGCCCACCTGGGTCGTGCCGAGCAGGTGCGCGTGAAGGCGGCCAGCCTGGCCGCGCTGGTGGACGAGACCATCGGCCGCGGCCTGCGCCCCCGGTCCGTGGACGTGCGCATCCCCGACCGGCCGGTCGTCCTCAGCTGACCCGACCGCCGGGTCAGACCTCGGCGCGGCGTCGCTCCAGCAGCACGACATCGGACCACTCGCCATGGTGCCGGGCGATGCGTTCGCGGACGCCGACCGTGCGGAACCCCGCGGCGGCGTGCAGGCGCAGGCTGGCGGTGTTGGCGGGCAGCACCGACGCCTGCAGGGTCCACAGACCGCCGGCGTCGGCCGCCCGCACCTGCGCGTCGATCAGGGCCACACCGACACGTCGGCCCCGGTGGGCCTCGCCGACGTACACCGAGGACTCGCCGACCCCGGCGTAGCAGGCACGGCCGGACACCGGGGCGACCGCCGCCCACCCCACCACGGCACCGTCGATCTCGGCGACCAGCCGCTGGTCGGGCAGCCACCGGGCGTCCAGCACGTCCCAGGCGGGCACCTCGGTGTCGAAGGTGGCCAGGCCCGTCCCGATCCCATCGGCGTAGATCGCGCGGACGGCCGTGGCGTCCCCGTCGCGCATCGGCCGGACGTGGACGTCGGTGGGGATGTCCTCGGGACAGCACCGCGGCGTGGTCAGCACGCCCATGACCACGTCCACGGCGTGGGGCAGGCCGCTGCAGCACGAGGTGTCGACGGACACGACCGTCGAGGTGCCCCTGCGGTCGGTCCTGACCAGGCCGGCGGCCGCGAGCAGCTTGACGTGGTGTGAGGCCGTGGGCTGGCTGACGCCCACCCGGTCGGCGAGCGACCCGATCCCCGCAGGGCCGTCCGTCGCCACGCTGTGCAGGATCCGGACCCTCGTGGCGTCGGCGAGGCTGGCGAAGGCCTCGGCGACGGCGTCGAGCGGATCGGACTCGGTGGGGGGCACGTCGGTGGGCATGCTGGTTGACTCCATCGATGGACGTCGATACATTCTCTCCATCGAAGTCTATCTATGAAAGGACAGGACGTGCACAGCACGCAGCAGATGCCGGTCGTCGTCATCGGGGCGGGACCCACGGGGCTCGCAGCAGCCGCCGAGCTGCACGAGCGCGGCATCCCGACCGTGGTGCTCGAGGCGGGCCCGACGGCGGGTCACGCGGTGGCCTCCTGGGGCCATGTCAGCCTCTTCTCCTCCTGGGGCCAGCTGGTCGCGCCCGCAGCCGGTCGGCTGCTGGCTGCCGGAGGGTGGCAGGCGCCGG
>JBFKGB010000493.1:0-2123 GCA_041633535.1 Euzebya sp.
GGGCATCGCGGTGGCGAACCTGCTGATGGCCGCCGGCGTCACCGACCTGGTGGGCGTGGACCGCGACGGCATCGTCACGGCACGCCGCAAGGACGCACGCGACCCGATCTTCCGTCGGTTCGGCAAGCAGACGAACCCGCGGGACCTGAAGGGCGACAAGGAGGTCGCGCTGACGGGCGCTGACGTCTTCATCGGGCTGTCCGGGGGCAACACGTTGACGCTCGCGCAGCTCGACCTCATGGCCGAGGACGCCATCGTCTTCGCGATGGCCAACCCGACGCCGGAGATCGACCCGACCCTCGCCCGTCAGCGGGCCGCGGTCGTGGCGACCGGGCGCAGCGACTTCCCGAACCAGATCAACAACGTGCTGTGCTTCCCCGGCCTGTTCCGCGGGCTGCTGGACGCCCGCGCCTCGACGGTCAACGACGAGGTGAAGCTGGCGGCCGCCCAGGCGATCGCCGGCATCGTCAGCGACGAGGAGCGGGGACCCGACATGATCATCCCCTCACCCCTGGACCGGCGGGTCGTCCCAGCCGTCGCCGAGGCGGTGCGCCGCACGGCCGCCGCGACCGGGGCCGCGCGCACCGCATGACCGTGGACCAGGTCCCCCACCGCAACGCCGACGACGGCGACGGCGACGACGTTCGGCGCCGACAGGTCATCGCCGACCTCGAGCAGCTGGACCGGCGCCTCCCGGCGGTGGACGCACGCGAGGTGGCGTCGCGGCAGGCCCTCCTCGCCGGTGTCCGACGCCTGTCGGCGCCGTTCGATGAGGACGCCGACCCCACCCATGTGACCGGCAGCGCGCTGGTCGTCGGACCCCGCGGCATCGTGCTGCACCTGCACAAGCGTCTGGGCCTGTGGCTGCAGCCGGGCGGGCACCTGGACCCGCACGAGTGGCCGCACGAGGCCGCGCTGCGCGAGGCGCAGGAGGAGACGGGGCTGCCGGTCGTCCACCCCGCCGAGGGGCCGCTGCTGCTGCACGTCGACGCCCATGCCGGCGGGCGCGGCCACCGGCACCTGGACCTGCGCTACGTCCTGCACGTCACCGCCGACGTCGACCCCACACCTCCTGCCGGTGAGTCCCAGGACTGCCGCTGGGTGTCGTTCGACGAGGCGATCAGCATGGCCGACGCCGGGCTGTCGGGCGCCCTCCCCCGGCTACGGACCGTCGTCGAGGGCTGAACGCCGTGCAGGATCTGGTCACATCTGGTCCGTTCGGGCCATGGGAACCAGGCCGCCGATCAGCCATGATGTCCCCACCATGGTCAACCCAGCGGACCGCAGCGCGGTCGGTGCGGAAGAGCCCCTGCTGTATGTCGAGCACGGGCTGTCGGGTCGGGCTGCCCTCGAGCAGTGCCCGTTGAACGACATGTCCGAGCGCGAGCTGCGCGCCCTGGCACGGCGGGCGCACCGCCTTCGTCGCCGCAACATGGAACGGTTCCAGGACCTGGCCGCCGAGCAGGACATCTCGGTCCGTCAGCTGCGGCTGCTGGCCGACGCCTGGGTCGAGGGTGGCGGCGCCGGCGTCCGTGCGCTGGGCCCCGGCGTGCCGACCCAGGACGCGGCCATGGCCCGGGCCGAGGCCGTCATCGAGACGTGGCGACGACGGCACTTCCCGCTGGACGCGCTGCAGGTCGACGTCTGGCGCAACCGGCTGACCGTGTGGTGGCTGCTGCCCGCCGAGGACCGCACCGCGGCGCTGGAACGTCGTCCGCTGATGGAGCTGCGGCGGACCCCCGACGGCCGCTGGCACCTGTACCGCCGTGCCGTCCAGGGCGAGTGGTGGCCGGTGCTGGTGCGGGGGCGTCGCCGTCACCAGTCGCTGTCGGCCTGCCTGGACATGGTCAGGGTCGACCCGCTGCACCAGTTCTGGGGATCGGCCAACCCCGCGGCCGGCCCCGACCTGCAGGGCTAGAGGGCGGCCAGCCAGCCGGTGATGGCCGTCGTGGTCTCGGCCATGACGTCCTCCTCGGTCCGTCCATCGGACTTGCGGACGCGGAAGGAGTGGTCGGCCCCGTCCAGGATGTGCAGCGTGGCGGTGTCAGGTGGCATGTGCGCCTGCAGGTTGTCCCGCAGGGTGTCGACCGGGGCCATGCTGTCGCGGCTGCCGTTGACGATCA
>JBFKGB010000494.1:0-2071 GCA_041633535.1 Euzebya sp.
AGGTCCCTCACGGTGCTGTCCACGCCACATCCGGTTGCGCTGGGCCGTGCGCTGCGCGCATCACGCGCTGCGCAGCTGCGGTTCGGCTACGCCGCGCTGCTGCGGTTGCGCGGCAGCGAGCGGGTGCTGGGTGCCGCTGATGCGCTGCTCCTGCGGCGGTGGATGCGCCTGACCGGACTGCCTGCCGACGCCGACCTGATCACGGACCCGGCGACCCTGCGGACCGCGCTGCACTGGTACCGGGCGTTCAGCGGCGCCGCCCTGAAGGATCTGCCACGCATCACCGTCCCGACGCTGTACCTCTACGGGCGCCGCGACCCGGTCTTCACCCTCGCGACGGCCCGGGCCTCGGGGCGGTGGTGCGACGGGCCCTACGCGCTGACGGAGGTCCCCGACGGCGGCCACTGGCTCGCCCAGACCCACCCTGATCTGGTGGTCGATGCCCTGCACGCCCACCTGCACGCCCACGGCTGAGATGTGCGGGTCCTGGGGCGCATGGCCGGGTGCGGGGCAGCGGGCGCGGGCTACGATCGCCCGCTCGGTCCACCGCCACCGGGTACCCCGCCGACCCCACCTGCCGAGGCCATGACCACTCCGCCGTCACCCATCCGCCGTCTGGCGTCCCAGCCCACCTTCCGACGCTGGGCCGTCGCCAACCTGTTCGCGCGGCTGCCGCTGACCATGAACCTGCTGGTCCTGGTCCTGGTGGGCGAGGCCGTGACGGGCTCGGTGGCCACCGGCGCCACCCTGGCCGGTGCGGCCACGCTCAGCGCCGGGCTGACCGCCCAGCTGCGGGGCCGGCGGCTGGACCGGGTCGAGCTGAACCGGGGGCTGCGGCAGGACCTGCTGCTGTCATGCGTCGCGGTGGTCGCGATCCTGACGGCCACGCTGCTGCGCGCGCCGGTGCCGGTGCTGCTGGCGCTGGCCGTCCTGATGGGCGTCGCCTACGCCGCGGTGCTGGGCGGCTTCCGCGCCCTGCTGGTGCGCTCGGTCCCACCCGGCGACCTGGAGGCCGCCAACGCGATCGACGCGGTGTTCGTCGAGGTCGCCTTCGTCATGGGGCCGGCGGTGGCCGGTGCGCTGGCGCTGTTGCTGCCACCCAGCGCGATCCTGGGCCTGATGGCCATCGCCTTCGCGGTCTCGATCCCCCTGACCGCGGGCCTGCCGACCCGTGATGCCCGGACCCGCGGGACGAAGCCCGTCGGTCCCAACCCCCTGCGGACACGGGGGGCGACACCCATCTACCTGATCGCGATCGGGCTGGGCGTCACGCTGGGGGGCTTCGAGGCGCTGATCCCCGCGCGGATGGCCTCGTTCGGTCTGGACGCCGAGGCGGCGGGGCCGATGCTGGCGCTGACCGCCCTCGGCAGCGGCGTGGCCGGCGTGGTCGCGGCCAACCGGTCCAACCAGCTGCGTCGGGGCCGCATCGTCGCGGGGGCCCTCATGCTGGCCCTGGCGCTGGGCGTCGTCCCCGCCGCCCTCGCGCCCGGGCTGGTGCTGCTGGGTCTGGTGATGTTCGCCGTGGGGCTGCCCATCGCGCCCCTCAACGCCCTGGCCAGCTACGCCCTGCAGCGCATCGTCCCCGAACCGCGGCAGGCGGAGGGGTTCAGCCTGTTCACCGCCACCATCCTGATCGGGGCGGGCTCCGGGCAGTTCGCCGTCGGGCAGCTGCTGGGGACGATGACCGCCGAGTCGCTGCTGCTGGGCCTGTCGGCCGTCCCCCTGGCCCTGGGGCTGGTCGCGCTGGGTGCCGCCGCACGGCGACGTGCCCAGGGGATGCCCCCGGGCCTGGGTGCCGACCACGACCCCGACGTGGCCGACCCGCGCAGCTGGGCCACGGTCGTCGGGTGACAGCAGGAGTCCGGAGCCTGCGCGGCGAACTGAAAGGGGATCAGCCCCACCTCTCGTAGGAGCCACCGTGCGCCGCACATCCCTTGCCCTGTCCGTCCTGCTCGTCCTCGGCATGCTGTCGAGCGTCCCCGCGTCGGCGACCGAGGGCGGCGTGGGGCTGACGCCCCTGGACACCATCGCGTTCGACGAGTTCCCCGGCGGTGAGGGGACCGACTCGGAC
>JBFKGB010000495.1:0-2013 GCA_041633535.1 Euzebya sp.
GTGACGACCGCGCCGGCGCCGACGACCGCGCCCTCCCCGATCCGCAGGCCCTGCAGGATCGTGGCGTTGCTGCCCACCAGCGCACGGTCGGCCAGCGTCACGGCCCCGCCGACGTTGGCGCCGGGGAGGATGGTGACGCACTCCCCCGTGGTGACGTCGTGGCCGACGGTGGCGTTGTAGTTGACGTGGGTGTGGGGGCCCAGGGTGACGGAGGAGGAGACGTGCGCGCCGCCCAGCACGATCGTGCCGGGGGCCAGCGTGGTCTCGGGGCCGATGATGGCGCGCGGGTGGACGACGGTGTCGGGGGCCAGGCCGTTGCGTTCCAGCTCGGTGGCCAGCCGGGCCCGGACAGCCGGGTCGGCGATGGCGATGACGAACCGGTCGTCGGGCTGCGGGGCATCGGTGCGGTGGATCTGCAGCCCGCGGACGGCGGTGAGGGGTGCATGGTCGTCCAGGAAGCCCAGCGCCGTGCGACCGTCGGCCAGCAGGGCGTCCAGGGTCTCGCGCCCGAACCCGCCGGCGCCCACGATCCACAGCATCAGGGTGAGGGTAGCCCGGCCGGGTTCCTGAGCGCCCACCATGCGGCGCAGTCGTGGCACGGCTCCGCGGACTGGACCATCCCCGGAGAGGCCGGGCCGGGCTTGCCCTGCTGCTTCACCTGATCCCTTCGCCGCGCTGCGGCAGGCGGTGGTCGGCTGACTCGAACACGATCTCGCAGGGGGCGTCGGCGCTGGCGATCAGGTCGCTGGGGGTCGCCTCGCCCTCCTGGAAGAACATCAGGTACTGCAGCGAGCTGTCGTCGCGGCTGCTGATCGCCAGCGTGGGACCGAAGTCCTCGACGATCCGGTCTGCGGTGTAGGCGTCGATCCACTGCTGCTTCGTGCTGGCGATGCCGGTGCCCCTGGGGGTGGTCACGGTCGCGTTGCCCGGGTCGCGATCGGTCACGATCCACGAGGCCAGCCGGGACCGCCCATCGAGCTCGTTGAAGATGAGCGTCACCACGTCCCAGCTGACGAACTCCTTGGTGAGGGTCCGACCGTCGGCGCAGCGGTCCTCTGCGGTGAACGAGCTGTTGGGCAGCCCGTAGGTGCGGAACATGTAGCCGCGGGCCGTCGACTCGGGCACCCCGAAGCCCACGTCCCCGAAGCCGTCCTCCAGCAGCGACCCCTCCGGCGGCACGGGACAGAGGTCCTGGCTGTGCAGCGGCAGCTCCAGGCCGGCGCTGACCTCACGGCCGAACAGGGTGGTCTCCAGGTCCACGAACCCGTCGACCGCCAGCGCGCAGGACAGCGCCCCCGCCTGGTCCAGCCCCACGGTGATGGGGGCGCGCACGCCGACCTCTGCCCCTGCCGACAGCTGCCCGTCGGCACGCACCGGGCCGGCCCCGAAGGTCACGACCCCCTCCACGTACATCTGCGGGCTGATGCGTCCCCTGGCGCCGGCGCGCAGCTCCAGGCTGCTGGTGACGTCGCCGTCCAGCGGCAGCATCGACACGTCCCCGTCGACCATCGACGCGCCGACGGTGCCGCTGACCTCGGTCGACAGCGTCGCGCCGCCGGTCACGTCGACCGAGCCGTTGGCCTCCAGCACGATGGCGGGGACGAAGATGGCGCCGACGGCGAACGGGCCGATCTTCACCCCGGCGTTGGGGATGGGGACGACCGGAAGGGGCCGGTAGGCCTGCGGGCCGGTGAACGGCTGCCGCTCGCGCAGCTGGACGGACCCGGACAGCGAGCCGCGCAGCTCGCTGCCGATCAGGAAGGTGCGCGAGTCGACGTCGATCTCGACGAACGGGTCGACGGTCAGCTCGGCGGTGATGCGCCCCTCGGCGGTGCACGTCTCGTCCTGGGGACACAGGTCGACCGTCAGCGACTCGGTGACCTGGTTGAACCCGGCGTCGGTGGGCGGCAGCCGCAGGGTCCCCTGGGCCAGGACCTGGTCGACCGTCGCGGCCTGCACGGTCAGGGTGACGGTGTCGGCGGTGGTCCGGACATCCAGCACCTCCACGATCCA
>JBFKGB010000496.1:0-1998 GCA_041633535.1 Euzebya sp.
CGAGCTCTGGCGGTCGGCTCATGACGTGCCCAGCCCCAGCCTGCCCCGCAGCGACACCAGCACGAGCAGGCTGACGGTCAGCAGGATCAGGCTCAGCAGGATGGCGGCCGGCGGGTCGGACTGCAGCTGCAGGAACACCGCCAGCGGCATCGTCTGGGTCCGGCCGGGCAGGTTCCCGGCGAAGGTGATCGTGGCCCCGAACTCGCCCAGGGCCCGCGCCCAGGCCACGGCCAGGCCTGCGATGACGCCGGGCGCGGCCAGCGGCAGCGTCACACGACGGAACAGCACGGTGCCCTCCATGCCGTGCACCAGCGCCATCTCCTCCATCCGGGGGTCGACCGCGCGCACCGCCGTCTCGACGGCCAGGACGCAGAAGGGCAGCGCCACGAAGACCTGGGCCAGGACGACGGCCACCATGCTGAAGGGGATCACCAGGCCGAAGGCGGCATGCAGCGGACCACCGACCAGGCCGTCACGTCCCCACGCCAGCTGCAGCGCGACGCCGCCGACGACGGGCGGCAGCACCAGCGGCACCAGCACGACCGGGCGGATCCGGGCCCAGCGGGCGTCCCGCGCCAGGACCCAGCCCAGCGGCACGCCCAGGAGCGCCACGACCACGGTCGAGATCGACGCGGTCACCACCGACAGCAGCAGCGCGCTCCGGACAGCCGGATCGCCGACGCTGCGCAGCAGCGACCCCCACGGGGCGTCGACGACCAGGGCGACCAGCGGGATCGCCAGCAGCGCCACCGCGACGGCGGCGAGCGGCTGGAACGGTCCCGATCGCACGTGGCCGATGATGCCGGTCCTAGGGGGTGGTGAAGCCGAAGCGCCGCAGGATCGCGGTGCCGCGGTCGGATGCGAGGAACTCGAGGAAGCCCTCGCCCGAGCGGTCCAGCAGCACCACCTCGTAGGCGATGTCGGGCTGCAGCTCCGCCGGCAGGACGACGGCCTGGACGCCCTCCAGCGCCGCGGCGTCGGTCGCGTAGGCGATGCCGGCGTCGGCGTCACCGGCCACGACGCGCGCGACCACGGCACGGGTGCTCGGCTCCAGCGACGCGGGCTGCAGCACGACGCCGGCAGCATCCAGGACCTCGGCGGTGTAGGCGCCGACGGGCACCTCGGGGGCGCCCAGCACGACGACCAGGTCGGTCAGGTCGCCCAGGTCGGTCACGCCTTCGGGGTTGCCCTCGGGGACCACGATGACCAGGCGGTTGCCGGCGAAGCGGGCAGGGTCGCCAAGGCCCAGGCCGGCGTCGGTCACCACCGCCATCTGCACGGGGTCGGCGGCGGCGAACACCGCCGCGGGGCTGCCGGCCACGATCTGGGCGGCCAGCTCCTGGCTGCCGGCCAGGTTCAGCACGACGTCCTGACCCGACCCGGCCTCGTAGGCGACCTCGAGGGCCTCCATGGCCTCGGTCAGCGAGGCCGCGGCCGACACGACCACCTGCTCCTGCCCGATGCCCCCGCACCCGCCCAGCGCCAGGACCAGCAGCGCCCCGACGACGACCCTCGTCCCACGGCGCCGACCGGCAGCGGTCACACGGCGCCGACCGGCAGCGGTCACACGGCGCCCGCCTGGATCCCCATCAGCTGCCGTGCGGCCTCGGCGGTGGACCCACCCATCGAGGGGTAGATCGTGAAGGCCTGCGCCACCTGGTTGACGCTCAGCCGGTTGTGGACGGCGACGCTCAGGGGCGTGATCAGGTCGCTGGCGTTGTGGGCGACCACCGTGCCGCCGATGACGGTGCCCGACCCCTTCAGGGCGTGGATCTTCACGAACCCGACCGTCGCCTCCTCCATCTTGGCGCGGGGGTTGCCGGCGAAGTCCAGCGTGACGGTGTCGACCGGGGTGCCGGCCATCTCGTCCTCGGACAGGCCGACCGTGGCGACCTGGGGGCTGGTGAACACGCAGGCCGCGATGGCGTCCCACCGCAGCGGGGCGACGGCCATGCCCAGCGCGTGGTACATCGCGTTGCGGCCCTGCATGGCGGCCAC
>JBFKGB010000497.1:0-1984 GCA_041633535.1 Euzebya sp.
GGCACGTCCAGGTGGCCGAGGTCGTCATCCTCCCGGCCGACCAGGCCTCGGCCACCCAGGTCGACCGCGCCTGAGGGATGTCCCGTGGGGCGCAGCGCACTCCGGGACCGCCGTTTTCGACCACTTGGCGCACGACGACGCGGCTCACACTCAGGCCAAGGGGATCGGGCCATACCAGAGGGCCGCGACTTGGCTTCGATCCCCTCTGGCAGCGGCTCATACAGCGAGCCCAGGCCTTGCAGGGATCACGGGACACCTCTCAGCGCACACGTCCCAGGACGCGGTCGACGACGACGTGCAGGGCCACGCGGGCGTCGTTGGGCCGAGGGGTCTGGTAGCGCTCGGTGTAGCGCCGCTCGGCCTCTGCGACCGCCGCGGGATCGTCGTGGACCGTCCCCCGGCCCTCCAGCGACAGCCAGCGCCCGCCGTCGACCTGGCACAGGACCGCCCGGCCCGTGGCCGCCAGGTTGGCGGCCTTCACGCTGCCCGCGGACGTGATGACACGGGCGGTCAGGATGTCCGCGTCCCAGGTGAAGCCCACCGGCACCACGTGGGGGCTGCCGTCGGCACGGACGGTCGTCAGGGTCGCCAGGTGCCGCTCGCGCAGGAACGCCTGCACCGGGTCGGGGAGCGCGCGGGGGTCCATGGCCATGGTCGTCAGCGTACGACGAGCACCGGACGGGTTCCCGTTCGGGGCGCCGTCACCGACACTGCCTGAATGGGCGAGACGCGTCCGCCGCGGGAGCAGGCATGCTTGCAGGCCCGCGACCACCCGGCCACCGTCGCCCCGGCCGGTCCCAGAAGGGCCCAGTGCAATCCACCGCCGACATCGTGCAGCAGCTCGCCCGCAAGGGACGGGTGCGGCAGCTTGCCGACGGCGCGACCGTGGCCGACGTGGCCCGCAGGATGAAGGGGACCGACGCCCAGGGCCTGCTGTACGACGGGGCGGGCTGGGACGCCGCCCGCATCGCGGCCGAGCTGGGCACCAGCCCCAAGCAGGTCCGGACCGACGTCGCGCGGGCACGTCTGGCGGCGGTCGCGGCCGACTGCAACCCCTGTAGCGGTCATCTCGACGGTCTGATGACGTTCTCGGCGGACTCCATCGACCACTCGATGACCTGCGCGGAGTGCAAGGCGACCCGCAAGGCACTGCGGCAGGGCAAGCTCGCGCTGCGCGACCGCTGGCGGCACGAGACGGCCGACACCACGGCGCGCCGCACCGAGCCGACCCCCCGGCCGCGCCCCACCGGGGAACCGGTCCGTCCACGGCCCGGCGCTGAGCCGGTCCGCCGCCGCTCCCACGACCGGCCGCGCCGGTCCACCGGCGCGGTGACCCTGCACGCCTCGCACGGCGCCCCTGCCGTCGAGCGACCAGGGGCCCCTGCCGTCGAGCGACCTGCCGCCCCAGCAGCCGAGCGGCCTGTCGCCCCAGCAGCCGAGCGTCCCGCCGAGCCGGTGGACGACATGGTGGACATGTGGCCGGACCTGCACCTGGGTGAACCGCGGACGGCCGAGCCCGACACCGACGTGCCGATGCCCCGTCCCGAAGGACGCATCGTCTCGCTGCCCGACCGCAGCCCGGACCGGTCGCGCCTGACCGGGGTCCCCCCGACCCCTCGGACCGACGCCGCACCGCCCACCGGCGGCGGGCGGCTGCGACGGGCACCGGTGCTGGTCCTGGCCACCCTCAGCCACCTGGTCGGTGCCGCGGCCCGCTCTCGGCGGCGGCACCTGCTGCTCCTGGGCGCTGCCGTGCTGGTCCTCGGCGCAGCCGGATGGACCTCGCAGCAGCAGGGCTGGATCAGCGACACCCGCCCGGCCGGTGGCGACGCCAACGACGACGCAGTGGCCGACAGCCCGACCGTGGAGCGCAGCACGCCACCACGGTCCGTCGCGCTGGCCCCGACGGCTGTCGTGGCCACGGCCACCCCCGAGCCGACCCCGACCCCGACCCCGACGCCCACCCCCACGTCCACGCCGACCC
>JBFKGB010000498.1:0-1977 GCA_041633535.1 Euzebya sp.
CAGACCGCCCACGAACAGCACGCGGGCAGCGTTGAGGGACACGAGACGGAGCAGGTTGGACACGACGCCGGGAGGCTACTGCGAAACCAGCGAGTTCTCCGGCTCGGTCGCCGGATCCCCCGGCGTCCCGCGGCGCCTGTCGGCGATGCGTCGCCGCAGCAGCAGCGGGTAGCCGATCAGCCCGATCGCGGCGAAGGTGAACCACTGCACGGCGTAGGACAGGCTGTTGACGCTGCCGGGTGCCTGGGCGGGCTCGGCGGGTCGGGGCAGCGCGCCCAGCAGCCGGGCCTCCTCGTCCACCACCTCGACGTAGGCGTCGGTCCGCAGCCCCTCCACCTGCTCGGCCAGGACGTCCAGGTCGACGTTGATCAACGACGCGACGGTGCCGTCGTCGTGGCGCAGCACCTGCCGCGACGTCCGGGGCTCGGCCAGCCGTCCCTCGAACGTGGTGCTCCCCAGCGGTGCGGGCGGCGGTGTGGTGTCCAGGGGGACCCAGCCCCGGTCGACGATGATGAGGTCGCCGGAGTCGGTCCGGAACGGGGTCAGGACCTGCAGTCCCGGCAGGTCGTTGCGGGAGCGGGGAGTCAGCCGCACCTCGCCCTCGCCCGGCAGGAAGGTGCCGGTCACCTCGACCGGCCGCAGGAACGGGTCGGGGTCGGCCAGGGCCTCGGTCAGCGGCACGGGCGCAGCGTCCTGCACGGCCTCGATGCGCCCGGCCTCGGCCTCGCGCTCGGCGTTGCGGTCCAGCTGCCACAGCCCGAGGTTGACGAACAGCACGGCGGTGGCGATCACGGCCAGGTGGGTCAGGATCCATCCGGGACGCAGCAGCAGGCGGGACATGGTCCCCACTGTAGGTTTGACGCCCGTGAGCGCCCCCTCCACCGCAGCCCCGATCGTCCAGCACCGTGTCACCGTCGACGGTGGGCGTGCGCTCAACGTCCGCGAGCGGCCGGGGGAGGGGGCCGCGTTCCTGCTGGTGCACGGCCTGGCGTCCAACGCGCGGCTGTGGGACCTGGTGTCGGCCGAGCTGTCGCTGGCAGGACACCGGGTGGTCGCGGTCGACCAGCGGGGGCACGGTCAGAGCGACCGGGCGGGTTCCGGGTACGGCTACGCCCCGGTCACGGCGGACCTGGTCGTGCTCGCCGAGACGATGGGGCTGGGCCGGCCGGTCCTGGCGGGGCAGTCCTGGGGCGGCAACGTGGTCATCAAGGCCGGCGCGCTGCACCCTGACCGCTGGCACGCCATCGCCGCGGTCGACGGGGGCACGATCAACCTGGACGAGGAGTTCGACGACCCGCAGACCGCGTGGGAGGCGCTGCGTCCGCCGCCGCTGGCGGGCCAGCCCCTGGAGGTCATCCGCGAGATGATCGGCGAGGTCGTGTCGGACTGGCCCGACGGGGCCCTGGACGCCATGCTGGCCAACTTCGCCGTCGAGCCGGACGGCAGCGTCCGTCCCCACCTGGTCCTGGCCGACCACCGGCAGATCGTCGAGGCGATGCTGGCCGACCCGGTCCGCGAGGCCTACCCCGCGGTGCAGGCGCCGGTGCTGCTGCTGCCCGTCAGGGGCGGTGACCCCTCGTGGGCCCGTCGCAAGGAGGCCGCCGTGCAGGAGGCCCTGTCGCTGCTGCCCGACGGCCGGGTGACGTGGTTCGACGGCGCCCACGACGTCCACCTGCAGCAGCCGACCGCGGTGGCGCAGGCCCTGCTGGAGCTGCTGTGAGGCGCCGGTCCGCAGCCGCGCTGGCCTACGCCGGACTTGCCGTCGTCGACGCCGGACTGGCCGCCGCCGGTCGGCGCGGCCTGCGCCGGGTGACGAAGCCGGCGCTGATGCCGCTGCTGCAGGTCGCGGTCGGCAGCGCCGGGTCGACGGCCCACCCGGGCCTGCGCCGCGGCGCCACCGCGGCGCGCGGCTGGTCCTGGGCGGGCGACGTCGCGCTGCTCGGCGAGGGCGAGCGTGCGTTCCTGACCGGCGTGGGG
>JBFKGB010000499.1:0-1973 GCA_041633535.1 Euzebya sp.
GACACCCCGGTCGAACCAGAAGCGCAGCATCTGGTCGAAGTGCTCGACCACGTCGGGGTCGTCCCAGCAGAAGTCGGGCTGGTGTGGCGTGAAGGCCCCCAGGTACCACTGTCCCGGGGTCCCGTCGGGCTCGGTGACGCGAGTCCACGCCGACCCGCCGAAGATCGCGGTCCAGTCGTTGGGGGGCTCATCGCCCGACGGCCCGCGGCCATCACGGAAGTAGAACCGCCGGCGTGCGCGGGACCCCGGTCCGGCAGCCACGGCCTCGACGAACCACGGGTGGGTGTCGCTGCAGTGGTTGGGCACGACGTCCATCAGCACCTTGACGCCCAGGTCCCTGGCGGTCGCGACCAGGCGGTCGAAGGTCTCGAGCGTGCCGTACACCGGATCGATGTCGAAGTAGTCGGCCACGTCGTAGCCGTGGTCCCGCTGGGGGGACGGGTAGCACGGGTTCAGCCAGATGGCGTCGGCACCCAGCGCCGCGATGTGGGGCAGACGCGAGCGCAGGCCCTCGAGGTCGCCGATGCCGTCACCGTCGGAGTCGGCGAAGGAGCGGATGTAGACCTGGTAGGTGACGGCGGTCGCCCACCAGTGACGCGCGAAGGCGGCCGGCGCGCTGCCACCCTGCACCTGCGTCGTCGTCATCCACTCTCCCATCGGTGTCGTAGCCCGCGCGTTGCGGCAGTCTTACCAACCTGAAACGCGCTTGCAAGCGTTTTCGTCCGATTGCGACCCAGCAGGCAGTGATCACCGCCCGCTTGTTACGCGGCGCATCCGGCCGATCACGGCGGCAATCCATTCATGTAACCGCTTGCAAGTCCGGGGGGATGGCACGATCGGGTCCCCGACGAAGGAGCACCCGTGACGCGTTTCACCCAGGCCGACCTGCAGCGACAGGAGGGACGGACGGTCCTGATCACCGGGGGCAACTCCGGCATCGGGTTCGAGGCCGCGGCCATGCTGGCCCGGGCGGGGGCGACGGTGGTGATCGCCTGCCGGTCGCTGGACCGGGCGGCCGCAGCGGCCGACGCCATCGGACACGGGGTGCAGACGGTGCAGCTGGACCTGGCCGACCTGGCGCAGGTGGCGGAGGCCGCCGCCGAGGTGCTGCAGCGATTCCCGGTCCTGGACGTGCTGGTCAACAACGCCGGTGTGATGGCCATCCCCTACCGCGAGACGGCCGACGGGGTCGAGATGCAGATGGGCACCAACCACCTGGGGCACTTCGCGCTGACCGGCCGTCTGCTGCCTGCGCTGCTGGCCGCCCCCTCTGCCCGGGTGGTGACGGTGTCCTCGTTCCTGCACAAGCGGGGCACCCCCGCGTGGGGTGACGCCGACCGTGACGCCTTCCACCCGGCCGTGTACGACAAGTGGGAGAGCTACCACTGGTCGAAGCTGGCCAACGCCCAGTTCACCCTCGAGCTGGGCCGCCGGGCCCGCGGGACGTCGCTGCTGAGCGTCGGCGCCCACCCGGGGTACGCCGCGACGAACCTGCAGACCGCCGGCCCCACCATGGCCGGTAGCCGGGTCCAGACCCTCCTCAGCCGGATCGCCAACACCGTCCTGGCCCAGCCCGCCCGCCGTGGTGCCCTGCCCACCGTGATGGCGGCCACGGCCCCCGACCTGACGCAGGGCACCTACACCGGACCGTCCGGTCCTGGCGAGCTGCGTGGCCCCGCGACGGTCGTGCGCTACTCCCGCACCGCGCAGGACCCGGCGTCGGCGGCCCGGCTGTGGCAGCGGTCGGTGGAGCTGACGGGCGTGGACCACGCGGCGCTGCAGGCCCCGGGGTAGCCGGCCCTACCGCGTGCGGTGAGCCGGGTCCAGGACCGCCTCGGGCGACAGCCGGGCCCCCTCCTCCGCGACGACCAGGCCGAGGGACTCGAGGACCGACAGGGCCTCGGGCACCGCGACCCGTGTCCCCGTCAGCCGCATCGTGGCAGGGTCCAGCACGTAGCCGACCGCACCGGTCA
>JBFKGB010000500.1:0-1970 GCA_041633535.1 Euzebya sp.
CGTCGTCCTCGACGGTCGACGTGGGGGGAGGAGGCGGCGGGGGCGTCTCTCCCACCGCGGGCACCCGCACCTGCTCGCCGTCCACCAGGGCCCGGGCCAGGTTGATGGACTCGACCCAGGCGGTGGGGGTCAGGCCGCCTGCCGCCTGTACCGCGTCGGCGACCCTGGCGCCGGCGGGGAGGGTGATCACCCCGGGCCGTGCGACCTGACCGGCGACGTGCACCACCACGGGCGGCGGCGTGGCGGTGGCCGCGGGTTCGGGGACGCCGAGGACGGGCGGGGGCGGCGTCGGGGGGACGGCGACGCCCGGTGTCCCCTCCCCCGCGGTGGCTGACCAGACGGCGAACGTCAGCAGCCCGGCACAGCCCAGCAGCACCAGCAGGGAGACAGCGTCGGCGGCGCCCAGGCCGCGGGGGTCCAGGCGGTCAAGGTGTGCACGCACCCCCGCAGCGTGCCGTCAGCGGTGCCCGCTGTGGGCCCTGACCCGCCCCTCCTGTGGACAACCCCCGACGGGGGTCACCTCACCTCAGCCCTGGGCGAGCTGTGCTGCCTGGTTCACCCAGTCGTCGCGACGGATACGGCCCGGGAACTGCGGAAGACGGCTCTGCAGCGCGTCGACGTCGTCCTCGGACAGGGCCGCCAGCTGACGGAAGGTGGTGATGCCCTGCTCGTTGAGCATCTGCTCGAGCTTCGGACCGACACCGCTGATGCGCTTCAGGTCGTCGGCTGGGCCGTCGGGGGCGGTGGTGAAGGGCCCGTGGGGCGGGTCGGGCAGGGGCGTCGGGCGCGCGTCGGCGACGACACCGACGTCCGCTGCAGGTCCGCCGTCGACCGCGGACGCCGCGTCGTCGGCCGACGCGGTCTCCAGCGGAGCGGGTGTCGGCGTGGTCGCGGGGGCCGTCGCCGCAGGGGTCCGGTCGGTGACCGGGTCCATGAACGGCTCGGACGGGCGCAGCGAGGCGCCGACGGGCGCGGTCGGCGGGGTCTCGTTCTTCCGCTGCCAGACGGCGACGCCGCCGGCAGCGGCGAGTGAGAGGAGGGCGAGCTTGAACAGACGGTTTCGCATCACCGTGGAAACCTACTGCACGCAGGGACGACAGCGGGCCACGACCGGAAGGTCGTGGCCCGCCGGCACCGGGGTGGGTCAGCCCTTGACCGAGCCTGCGGTCAGCCCTCGGACGAAGAAGCGCTGCAGCCCGAAGAACACGCTGAGCGGCACGACCATCGTGATGAAGGCGCCTGCCGTCAGCAGGTGTCGTTGCTCACCGAACGTGCCGATCAGGCCCGCCAGGTAGGTCGTGGCGACCTGCCCGTTCGTCGTCCGGTCCAGCATGATCAGTGCGACCAGGAAGTCGTTCCAGGTCCACAGGAACTGGAAGATCGCGAACGCGGCCAGCGCCGGCACCGACAGCGGGATGACCAGCTTCCAGAAGGTCGCGAAGTGACCCGCACCGTCGACCTTGGCGGACTCGATGACCTCCTTGGGGAGGGCACCGATGAAGTTGCGCAGCAGGTACACGGCCAGCGGCATGCCGAAGCCGGCGTGGGCCAGCCAGATCGCCAGGAAGCTGCCGTTGATGTTGAAGCTGCCCGGCAGCAGACGGTCGAGGGACCCCTGCAGCTGGATGATCGGGATGAAGGCCACCTGCAGCGGCACGACGAGCAGGGCCACGAACAGGATGAACAGGGGTTCGCGCCCCTTGAAGTCCATCCACGCGAACGCGTAGGCCGCGAACGCCGCGATCAGGATCGGGATCAGGGTGGCGGGGACCGCGACGACGATGGAGTTCACGAAGGACTCCACCAGCGTCGAGCCACCGGCCGAGGCATCCAGGACGTCGGTGTAGTTCTCCACCGAGATCCCACCCGTGCCGCTGAAGACCGTCCACCATCCCGTGGAGTTGGCGTCGACGGGGTTGCGCAGCGACGTCACGATCAGGCCGACCGTCGGGATCAGCCAGATGGCCACG
>JBFKGB010000501.1:0-1958 GCA_041633535.1 Euzebya sp.
CCGGTACCGGTGCCACCACCCTCACCTGCGGTGACGAAGACCATGTCGGCCCCCTTGAGGACCTCCTCGATCTCGTCGCGGTGGTCCTCGGCGGCCTTCTCGCCCACCTCGGGGTTCGAGCCTGCGCCGAGCCCGCGGGTCAGCTCACGACCCACGTCGAGCTTCACGTCGGCGTCCGACATGAGCAGCGCCTGCGCGTCGGTGTTCACCGCGATGAACTCCACGCCCTTCAGGCCTGCTTCGATCATGCGGTTGACGGCGTTGACGCCACCTCCGCCGATGCCCACCACCTTGATGACGGCCAGGTAGTTCTGGGGTGCGGCCACTGCCATTCTCCTTCTCGTCCGCGCTCTGCCGGCGCGGTGTGTGACGTTCCATGGGGAAGACCCGTCCCGTCCCCAGCGGTGAGGCCGGGTGGACGGTACGGGCATGAAGCAGGTTCCAGTCGGAACCCTAACCCTCAACTAGAGGGTTATAGTTATGTAAACCTCTTGACTGGTCAGACCTTACTCATGCGGTCGGCGTGCGTCAACCACGCCGACCATCCCCATCGTCCGCCGCTGCTCAGCAGCAGCCCACCGGCGCCTCCGCCGACGGCAACGCATCCGTGGTGACGGTGGCCAGCCCGGCCCCGCCGCACACCCCGGTCTCGGGCAGGCACAGCTCGACGCGGTCCGCTGCCTGCCGGTCCCCCGCCAGCGCGGCCACCACGCTGCGTACCTGTTCGTACCCGGTGAGCGCGAGGAAGGTGGGCGCACGGCCGTAGCTCTTCATGCCGACGACGTAGACGTCACGCTCGGGGTGTGCGAGCTCCACCTCTCCGTGCGGTGGCACGCTGCCGCAGGAGTGCACGTTGGGGTCGATGAGGGGGGCGAGACGGCGCGGCGCCTGGACGGAGGGGTCGAGGTCCAGGCGCAGCTCGGCCAGCAGCCGCAGGTCGGGCCGGTACCCGGTCAGCGACAGGACCCGGTCGATCCCCTCGATCACGCGCCCGTCGACGGCGTGCAGGGTGAGCCCGCCCTCGCCGGTCCCGACGGCGTCGACGCCGAACCCCTGGACCACCTCGACACGCCCCTCGGCGACCAAGGCCGCGAGCCGCTGCCCCAGGGCCCCACGACGCGACAGGCCGTCGGCGGCCCCGCCGCCCAGCGTCGCCTCCGTCAGCGGGCGGCGCAGCAGCCAGGTGGTGCGTCCGGTGGCACGACCCGCCAGGGCGATCAGCGCGGTGAACGCCGAGTGCCCGGCGCCGACGACCGCCGCATGACGTCCCTCGAGCGCCGCGACCGTCGACGTGTCGGGGATGCGGGAGCTGATCAGGCCGTGGACGCGCGCGTCCTCCTCCCCCGGCGCCGGCAGACCACCCTCACCCAGGGTGTTGGGCGTGGCCAGGGTGCCGCTGGCGTCGATCACCGCACGGGCCCTGAGCCGCTGCGGACCGTCCGGCCCCTCGACGGCCACGACGAAGGGCGCCGCGTCGCGCCCGTCGTCACGCATCAGGTCGTGCCCCTCCTGGGCCCCCCCGACCACTCGGTGACCGGCAAGGGGCTGCACCTGCGGCTGGCTGCCCAGCGCCTCCCAGAGCGGCAGCAGGTAGCGCTGCCGCCACTCCTCCCCCGTGGGGTAGGTCGTGGGGTCCGGCGCCTGCCACCCTCCGGCAGCCAGCAGCCGACCGGCTGCGGGCGCGACCAGCTGGTCCCAGGAGGAGAAGAGGCTGACATGGCCCCAGGAGGCCACCGCGTGACCCGCCGCCGGACCCGACTCGAGCACCACGGTCGGGATGCCGCGCTCGTGCAGCTCTGCGGCTGCGGCGAGCCCCGTGGGGCCCGCTCCGATGACGACGACCGGCAGCTGCTGCGTGCTGTGCACGTCCTGTCCTTTCATAGATAGACTTCGATGGAGAAAATGTATCGACGTCCATCGATGGAGTCAACCAGCATGCCCACCGACGTGCCCCCCAC
>JBFKGB010000502.1:0-1924 GCA_041633535.1 Euzebya sp.
GCGCTGGCCGTGCCGTAGCTGGTGTCACAGGACGCTCCGTGGCTCAGCGCCAGCTTCCCGTTGAAGCCCTCGTAGGGGTCGGCGCCGTCCATCGCGAACGGGTCGGCCGGGTCCACCAGCGAGGCGATCCGGTACTGGTCACGATCCAGCGCACCCGTCTCCTGGCGGACGACGAACGGGACCTCGTTGCCCTCGTCGGTGACGGTGGTCTCCCAGTCCCCCTCCTGCAGCGTCGTGGGGTCGGCCACGGCCTGCAGGCTGCTGCCGCCCGCCGGGACGTAGGAGAACGTGTACTGCGTCTGCGTGTAGTTGCACAGCGGGTCGTAGGCCGCGCCGCTGCAGTTCCACGGCTGGATGTGCTGCCCCGAGAACACGGGTCCCTCCGTCGGGTGGTTGGTGACCTCGATGGTCGCGGTGTCGCCGTCGACGTCGGTGAGGGTCACCGTCTGGGTGAGGGGGGAGCGACCGTCGCCCAGCAGCAGGCCGGTCAGCTTCGCCTGCAGCACGCCGTCATGGTCCACCGCGGCCAGGTCGACGACCGGACCATCGCCGATGGCGGCCTGCAGCGGCGCGTCCATGCCGGTGACGGCGATCAGGGCGTCACCGCCGACCACCTGGTCGGCCCGGCCCGACAGGACCTCGATGGTCGGCGGTGTCTGGGCGTCCGCGACGGACGTCAGGTTCAGCGCGAGCAGTGCGAACAGCGCGAGCGCTGCGGGAACGGTCATCGCGACGCGACGGTATGCCCTCATGAGATCGGCCCTCAGTTGGTGGAACGGGTGCGTCGACAGAAGTCGCCGCTGTCTCCAGTTCGACGTGCCGGCGTCGGACTCCTCCCCCGTGTCAGCACGCCCGTCACCGGGAACGGGCGGGACATGGACGCAGCAGTGGTGACCGGGATCCTCGCCGCCGTGCTGGCCGGGTTACACCTGGCCGGGCGGCACCTGTTCCACGTCGAGTCCGCCCCGCGCCGGGCGTGGCTGTCCGCCGCGTCAGGGGTGTCGTTGGCCTACGTGTTCGTGCACCTGCTCCCCGAGGTCGCCGTGATCGCCGACGAGCTGACCGAGACGGAGGGGTGGGTCGCCTCCCTCGAGCACAACGCGTGGGTCATGGCGCTGGTGGGGCTGGTGACGTTCTACGCCCTGCAGCGGCTGGCCGAGCGGGCCAAGGCCACCGGTACCGACCGTGTGACGTCGGACCGTGTCGGCTGGGTGCACATCGGCGCCTACGCGATCTACAACGCCCTGATCGGTGCACTGCTGCTGGAGCAGGCCGAGCAGCCGGGCACGTCCGTGTGGCTGTACACCGCCGCCATGGGCGTGCACCTGGTCGTCAACGACCACGGGCTGCGCGAGGACCACGGCGCGCTGTACCACGACCGGGGCCGCTACGTCCTGGCTGCCGCGATCCTGCTGGGCTGGCTGGTCAGCCTGCTGGTCCACCTGCCACCGACCGCGATCGGCCTGCCCCTGGCGTTCCTGGCCGGGTCGGTGGTCCTGACGGTCATCAAGGAGGAGCTGCCGGAGGAACGCGACAGCCGCGTCGTGCCCCTGGCCCTGGGCGCGGCCGTGTACGCCGGCGTGCTCCTGGCCGTCTGACGGTCTGCATCCACCCCCGCGCACGTGTGGCCGTCGACACGGCGCCACGTCTCGCACGGCAGGTACCGCCTCCGCGCTCTCCGCCCCCCATGCGCCGCCGCGACCTGTTCGGACCTCCAGCGCCCAGAACACCGCCCGCCCCGGGCACCGCCCACTGCAGGACCCCCTTCACGCTCCCTGGGGCTGATCCGTACCCACTACGCATTCACCCCAGGGTCGCCCGCCCCCCTGCGCCGCCGCGACCTCCCCGGACCGCCGACGCCGCACCACCGCCCGCCCCGCGCCCCCCGTCCAAGCCCCTGGGACGGATCCGTACCCGCCACTAC
>JBFKGB010000503.1:0-1922 GCA_041633535.1 Euzebya sp.
AGGCGTAGACAGCCGACTGGTGCTGGCCAAAACTGGAGACGAGGTCGGTGTTCTTGTTATCCACATCAACTACTTAGTGACATCAGGACCGCCGATTGTGACCGGATTTCTTCGACGAATGTCATGGAGCTCTCGGGGCTGTCCACGTCCGTGCCAGCCTGCCATGCCGCGGTCCCAGCGGGGTCGTCGGCCCGTGGGCCTGCGGTAAAGGTTCGTCCAACCGCGCCGATCAGGTCAGCCCGTCGACCAGCGCGCGGTGCTGGGCCAGCGTCATGGCGGTGAACCCCTCGGCGAATCCGCGACCACCCATCCCGCCCGACGCGCTGCGGTAGGCGGCCAGGCCCGAGGCGGACCGGACGTAGTCGACGGTCTGCAGCGCGACGACGTACTCGCCCAACGCCGCCTGCTTGCGGCCGAACACCCCCGTGACGTCCACCAGCACGTCGACGGGGCCGGCGGCCCACACCTCGTAGCCCAGGACCAGCACGTCGTCGGACAGCGCGGCGGCGGCCAGCGCCACCGCGGCGGCCCTGTGGTCGGGATGCGGGTCCAGCAGCGAGGGCACGTACACCGTCCGCACACCTGCGGCACGGTCCTGGATGGCGGCGACCAGCAGGTCGTGCTGGGCGGGCAGGGCGCCGTCGGTCAGGCCGGCGAAGCGCGGCGTGACGGTGCCCAGGTGGGCCAGTGCACGCCGTGACTCCTCCTCGCGCACGGACGTGACGTCGGCCCCGCCACCCCGGGTCGCACCGCCGGAGGTCAGGACCAGCACCCGCACGTCGTCGCCGGCGTCCAGGTGACGGGCCAGGGTGCCCCCCGGCCCGATGACCTCGTCATCAGGGTGGGGGGCCAGCACCAGGACCGGCCCCTCGGGCGGGCCGGGCAGCACCCGCGGGGCCCCACCGGAACGGGTCGCGAGGGCCAGCGCCAGCTCGCGCGTGGCCGGCGGCAGCGCGGTCACGCCGCCGCGGGCCAGACGCCGCAGACGGCGGTGCACGGACCGGACCAGCGGTCCGCTCACGGACGCTCGTCGTCGGCCGGTGCGCCGTGGGGTGCGTCGGCGGGTGCATCGGCCGGTGCGCCGTCGGGCGCGGCACCCGGCCGCACCAGGCCGACCCGCGCCGCGGGGGGCTCCAGGTAGCCGGTGGACTCGGGCGAGACCCCGTGGTCGGTGCGCATGTGGTCGGCGAGCATCGGCTTCAGGTCGAAGCGCAGGGGGCACTTGGGGCACTGGATGGCCATGTCGTCACTCCGGGGTGGCGTCGGTCAGGAAGGGCAGCAGGAGCTCCAGCATGCCCTCGGGGTTCTCGACCGCCGGTGAGTGCAGGGCGTCGGGCACGACGGCGTACCGGGCACCGGCGATCCGGCGGGCGAGCAGCTGCTGCTCGTGCGGCAGCCAGGCAGTGTCGCCCTCGCCGTGGCAGACCAGCACCGGGAAGTCGATGCCGTACAGGAACGCCCCCAGCGGGGTCGCGGTCACCAGGTTGCGCCCGACGCCCAGGACGGTCTCGGGCCGCATCGCCAGGAAGCGGGCCCTGACGAAGTCCTCGCGCGGATCGGGTGCGGCCGGGTCGGCACCGGCGCTGATCCGCTCCCAGGCGGCCGCCATCCCCTCATCGCGAGCAGTGGTGGCCACGTCCACGACCATGCTGCGGGCCTCGTCCCCCAGCGCCCCCAGGCCGGTGCCGAGCAGGGTCAGGGAGGTGATGCGGTCGGCCGCAGCGTAGGCCAGCCGCTGGGCGACCAGGCCACCGTGGGAGTGACCGAGGACGTGCAGGTCGCCGACGCCGAGGTCATCCAGCAGGTCCAGGACCCACCGGACGTGTGCGCCCAGCCCGTGGTCGTGGTCGCCGGGCGGCGGGGTGGCACCGTGTCCCGGCAGGTCAGGCACGATCACGCGGTGGTGTCGTGCGAGGGCACCC
>JBFKGB010000504.1:0-1917 GCA_041633535.1 Euzebya sp.
AGCTGGGCGTCGCGGGCCGCCGGGTAGCGGTCGCGCAGGACGGCCAGCTGGGCGTCGATGATCTCCTCCTGCGACCGCTCCATCAGGTCGTAGGCGGCGCTGACGGTGGTGCTGAACAGCCACTCCGGTGAGGGGGTCCGGCCGTGCATCCGCTGGCGGTCCCAGACCTGCTCCAGCACCCCCTCACCGCCGTGGATCACCTCACCCCAGTCGGCCATGCCGATGTCGCGGTCCAGGTAGAGGTTGACGCTGACGATCGGGACGGGCGTCAGGGCGGCAGCGCAGCGGGCGACGGCGTCGGCCTCGGGCAGCCCCTCCAGCAGGTCGGCGGTGTCCCAGATCGGCACGGCGCACACGACGGCGTCGGCGGGGACGACCTCGCCGTCGTCAAGGCGGACGCCGGTGACCCGCCCCTCCGCCACCAGGACCTGCCGTGCGACGGCGCGGTGGCGGACCTGGGCGCCGTGGCGGTCCAGGACCCGCTGGGCGCCGTCGACGATCAGGGTGTCCAGGTCCACCGTCGGGTAGCCGATCGAGATGGCCTGGCGGGTGCGCAGCGCCTGCCGCAGCCCGGTGACCAGCAGGTCGGCGGGGACCTTGGCGGAGGAGCGGGACGGCTTGTCGCCCGTCAGACCGATCACGACGGTGTCCCACAGGCCCCGGCGGGCGTCGGTGGGCAGGCCGACACGGTCGAACCACTCCTCGGCGGTGATGTCGTCCAGGTCCGCGGGCTGGCGCAGGGTCTGGGCGATCAGCCGGGCCTGGGCGACCGCGGTGCGCAGCCGGTCCCAGCCGTGCACGCCGGGGACGTCGCCGACCATGACCCGCGCCACGCCGAGGGGGCCCGAGCCGATGCGCCGCACCGTGCCGTCGGGCATGCGGATGCTCAGGTGGCCGGGGAACCGCAGGTGCTGCTGCGTGCCGACGCTGCGCAGGTAGCGGGGCAGGTGGGTGTAGCCGCTGGCCAGGACGTGCTGGCCGTTGTCGGGGACGTCCTCGACCTGCGTCTGCGGCATCGCGAACGTGCGACCACCCAGGCTGGCCCGGCGCTCCAGCACCGTGACGTCATGGCCGGCCTGGGCCAACCAGACGGCCGAGGCGAGCCCGGCCAGCCCTCCTCCGATGACGACAGCGCGCATGGGCCGCAGGCTGCCCGGTGCTGGTCGGGTTCACCCGCCGTCGCCTGGGCGGCGGCTCAGCCGGTGTGGAGGTCGTCGGACCTACGTCGCGGGAGTGGCGACCGCGGCGTACAGCGCGGCGACGTCGGCGGTGAAGGCGTCCCGGCTGCCGGCCAGCGTGTAGAACATGTGCCCGCCGTCGTAGGCCCGCAGGCGCACGCGGTCGACGGCGGAGGGGTCCAGGCGCATCTGGTTGACCAGCCGTGTCGAGGTGTGCAGTGGCGTGACCAGGTCGTGGCGGCCGTGCACGACCAGCACCTGCAGGTGGGGGTTGACGGCCAGCCCGTACCGCAGGTCGTCGGTGGCACCGCCGGGGCTCTCCAGCGCATGGCTGTCGGTGTCGGCCCGCCAGGCCGTGTTCACCGCCATGCTGATCAGGTGGTAGCGCCGGTCGGTGGTGACGCCGATCTGGCCGCGGACGACCTGGTTGACGCCCATGGTGAACGCCGCGGTCATGCCGTCCAGGGTGTGCTCGGCGCCGCCGTAGGGCTCGCGGTCGGGGTAGGGGTCCACCACGGTCTGGGTGGCGTCGTACAGGCCGAGGACCTGCTGGGCGTCGCGCAGCAGCTCGCGGGCGAACCGCTCGATCGGCACGCGGCCGTGCAGCCGCTGGACCAGGTCGGGGTCCAGGCCGGTCAGGTCGGCCAGGCGGGTCAGGACCGCCTGCCGGCGTTCGGGGTCCATCGCGGCCCCCTGGGCCAGGAAGGCCACGTAGTCGCTACCCGCGAACGCCGCCGCC
>JBFKGB010000505.1:0-1899 GCA_041633535.1 Euzebya sp.
GCGGACTACCGGCAGGGCGAGGACGTCGCCGCGCTGCTGACCCTGCACCCCTCCAACTTCTCCCAGACCGGCTTCGTGACCCAGCCGACCCTCACCGAGGTGGCCGCCGTCGCCCGCGAGCGTGGTGTCCCGCTGGTCCACGACGCCGGGTCCGGCCTGCTGCGCCGCCCCGAGGAGGGCCCGTTGGCCGACGAGGTGGGGCTCGCCGACGCCCTGGAGCAGGGCGCGGACCTGGTGCTGGCCAGCGGCGACAAGCTGCTGGGCGGGCCACAGGCCGGCCTGGTCGTGGGCCGTGCCGACCTGGTGGACCGGCTGCGCCGTGCACCGCTGGCGCGGGCACTGCGGGTGGACAAGCTGCGGCTGGCCGCGCTGAACGCCACGCTGCGGACGCACCTGCGGGGCGACCCGACGCCGGTCGACCGTGCGCTCGGGCCGCAGCCGGAGCTGCAGGCACGGGTGTCGGCCATGGCCGACGTCCTGGGCGGGGCCGTGGTGGCGGCCACGACCATGGTCGGCGGCGGGTCGGCGCCGGGCGTGGGCGTGGACTCCCCGGTCGTGGCGCTGCCGGACGACCACCACCTGGCCGACCGGCTGCGGCAGGGGGACCCCCCGGTCGTGACGCGGGTGCAGCAGGGCCGTGTCCTGGTCGACCTGCGGACCGTCGACCCGGCCGACGACGCCGTCGTGGTCGCCGCCGTGCAGCAGGCGCGGGATGCCGGCTGAGGACACGGAGGGTGAAGGGTGCGTCACCTCCCACTCCGTGCGGGGGGCCGTGTCTACGGTGACCACATGGATCGTTCCTTCCCCACGATCTGTGTTGCCGTGTCCCTCGCCGTTCTGGCGGTCATGCCGACCGCCCATGCATCGACGGACCGGCACGCGACGATCGACCTGTCATTTCCCGTCTCCGGGCCCTCCACGTACTCCGACACCTACAACGCCAACCGAGATGGCGGCAGTCGGCGACACCAGGGCACGGACATCTTCGGCGTCAAGGGCCAGCCCATCCATGCGGCGGTCGGCGGGCGGGTGTGCTTCGCACCCGGCATCGACGAGCCCATGCCCGCCTACGGCTACATGGTGCGGGTCTGCACCGGCAACGTCGTCTACTCCTACATCCACCTGAACAACGACAACCCCGGCACCGACGACGGCCAAGGCGGGTACCGCCAGGCCTACGCGGCAGGCATCCGCGAGGGCGTGACCGTCACCCGTGGACAGCTGCTGGGCTACATGGGGGACTCCGGCAACGCCGAGGACACCCCGGTCCACCTGCACTTCGACATCTTCGACACCGACCTGGTCGACCCGGCCATCGCCGACCGACCGTGGCGCCAGCACTACCGCAACCCGTTCCCGTCGCTGCGCGCCGCGCAGGCACGCGGTGACTTGCCCGGTGGGGCCATGAAGATGGGCCACCGCGGTGCGGAGGTCCGCGCCTGGCAGACCGACCTGAACAGCGCGATCGACGCCGGCATCGGCGTCGACGGCGCCTTCGGACCGGCGACCGACACCGCGACCAGACGATTCCAGGAGATCGCCGGTCTGACCGTCGACGGGGTCGTCGGCCCCGCGACCAAGGCGGCGATGGCGTCACGCCTGGGCCAGCAGGGCCAGACGCCCACCGTCACCCCGGTCGGCAACGCCGCGGGCGGATCGGGCTTCCCCGGCCGGCTGCTACGGCTGGAGGACCCGATGATGCGCGGCGAGGACGTCCGTGCCTGGCAGACGCGTATGCGTCAGCGTGGCTGGCGGGGTGCCGACGGCGCGCCGCTGGACGTCGACGGCATCTTCGGCAGCGACTCCGACCGGGCCGCACGCATGTTCCAGGAGGAGAAGGGGCTGGGTGCCGACGGCATCGTGGGTCCCGCGACCTGGGACGCTGCCTTCGGCGGCTGA
>JBFKGB010000506.1:0-1888 GCA_041633535.1 Euzebya sp.
CCTGCCGGGTCGCTGGCCCACGACGGCCCGACCTACCACCGCCCCGTGACCGACTGGGTCCACCCGCACGCCGACGTCGACGTCGACGCCGACGCCGCCGCCCGCTACGAGGGCGGTGCCGACCTGACCGCCGACGTGATGGCGCTGCTGACCAGCCCCAACATCGCCCCGGCCACCTGGGTGACCCGGCAGTACGACCCGATCGTGGGGCACGGCACCGTCCAGGGGCCCGGCGGGGACGCCGCGGTCCTGCGGCTGGACCCGGCCAGCACGCGCGGCATCGCCATCGCGACGGACGGCAACGGCCGTCTGTGCGCGCTGGACCCGGCCGAGGGGGCCCGTCGCGTCGTCGCCGAGGCGGCCCGCAACGTCGCCTGCACCGGTGCGGCCCCGGTGGCCGCGACCAACTGCCTGAACTTCGGCTCGCCCGAGCGGCCCGAGATCATGGGCCAGTTCCGCGACACCATCCGCGGGATGGGCGAGGCCTGCATCGCGCTGGACACCCCCATCACCGGCGGGAACGTGTCGTTCTACAACCAGACCGGCGACGTCGCCGTCCACCCCTCCCCCGTCATCGGGGTCCTGGGCGTCCACCCCGACATCACCGCCTCGACCCCCGCGGCCTTCACGGCCGCACGCCACGCCGTGCTGCTGGTCGGCGCGGCCACACAGCCGGGTCTGGCCGGCAGCGAGCACGACTGGGTCGTCAACCAGCGGATCGCGGGGTCGCTGACCCCGATGGACCTGCAGCTGGAGAAGCGCCTGCACACCTTCCTGGCGGTCGCCCGCAGCAACGGTCTGCTGGCCAGCGCCCACGACGTGTCCACGGGCGGTCTGGTGACCTCCCTGGTCGAGGCGTGCGGCACCGACCTGGGCGTGACGCTGCAGCTGCCCGACGACCTGCCCGAGCACCAGCTGTGGTTCTCCGAGTCCCCCTCCCGCGTGGTCGCCTCGACCGGCGACGCCGAGGCGCTGGCACACCTGGCCCGTGAGCACGGCCTGGAGGTCACCCCCATCGGGATGACCACGAAGGCCCGCCGCCTGGTCGGCGGGTCCCTGGACCTGGACCTCGACGAGGTCGGCACCGCCCAGGCGGCGGTCCTGCCGGACCTGCTGGGGCCCTGATCCCCCTCCCACACGGGGTCCGCGAGGAGTAGCGTGACCCCCGTGAGCTACCTGGTGGAGACCCTGAACCTGGGCAAGCGGCCGCTGGCCGGCGTGTCGTCGTCGACGCAGGAGTTCGACGACCTCGACCGTGCGGTCCAGCACCACTGCTGGGCGGTGGGCGACATGGTCATGCGCGACGGGATGACGGTGACCGACGCCGCGCGACGGGACGCCGTCGGCGACGACGGGGTCCTGGCCGCGGCGGTGCTGACGCACGACGCGGAGGGCGGCCGCGTGGAGATCCTGCTGCGCGAGCGCCCCACCCCGGCCCCCTGACATCGGGTGGGCTTCGCCCGCCCCAGCCGACGAACCCCACCCAACGGCGCACGCCGCCGGTCCCTACCCGGCGATCACCACCGCAGCGCCGTCGGGGTCCTCGTCGGGGATGGCCAGGGGCACCTCGGGAGAGGTGTGGACCACACCGTCGGGCCCGGTGACGCTGAACGCCTCGATGCGACCGGTGTCTGCGGCCGCCGTGTCGATGGCCTGCAGGTAGAACAGGGCGTCACCGCTGGGCGGGTAGGACGCCGAGCACTCGCCCATCGACACCTCCTGCACCAGGTCGGTGGCCCCATCGGACAGGTCCGGCTCGCGGACCGTGACCTCGCACAGCACCGTGCCGTCGCCCGAGGCGACGCCGACGTTCACCTCGAGGTCCCCGACGTAGGAGTGGCTGATCCGGAAGCTGGCGGTGACGTCCCCGCCACCCGCCGCCGGTGTC
>JBFKGB010000507.1:0-1861 GCA_041633535.1 Euzebya sp.
ATCTCGTTGGCCATGTAGACCAGCGTCTCGACGATCTCGTCCTCGGCGACGGTCCACAGGACCTCGCCCTTCTTGAGGATCTGCCCCTTGCCCTTGCCGGCGGCCACGCCCAGGTCGGCCTCGCGAGCCTCACCGGGACCGTTGACGACACAGCCCATGACCGCGACGCGAAGGGGCACGTCGATGCCCTCCAGGCCCTTCTGGACGTTCTCCGCCAGCGTGTAGACGTCGACCTCGGCCCGTCCGCAGGAGGGGCAGGACACGACGTCCAGACCGCGCTCGCGCAGGTGCAGGGCCTCCAGGATGTTGATGCCGGCCTTGACCTCCTCGACCGGGTCGGCCGACAGCGACACGCGGATGGTGTCGCCGATGCCCTCGCTGAGCAGCGCACCCAGCCCGACGGCGGACTTGATCGTGCCGGTGCCCAGCGGACCCGCCTCGGTGACACCCAGGTGGAGGGGGTAGTCGCAGGCCTTCGCCAGCAGCCGGTAGGTCTGGATCATGGTCCACGGGTCGGAGTGCTTGACGCTGATCGCGATGTCGGTGAAGTCGACGTCCTCGAGGATGCGGGCCTCGTCCAGCGCGGACTCCACCAGCGCCTCGGGGGTCACGCCGCCGTGCTTGACGATCAGGCGCTGCTCCAGGGACCCGCCGTTGACGCCGATGCGGATCGGGATGCCCGCGGCCTTGGCGGCGTCGCCGATGACCTTCACCTTGGAGGTGTCGCCGGCCTTGTGGATGTTGCCCGGGTTGATGCGGACCTTGGCGACGCCGGCCTCGATGGCGGCCATCGCGTACTTCCACTGGAAGTGGATGTCCGACACCACCGGGACGGTGGACTTCTTCGCGATCTCCGCCAGGGCGTCGGCGTCCTCCTGCCGGGGGACCGCCACGCGGACGATGTCCACGCCGGCGGCGTTCATGGCGGCGATCTGCTGCAGGGTCGCGTTGACGTCGTGGGTCGGCGTGGTCGTCATCGTCTGCACGCTGACGGGGGCACCGCCCCCGACCTTGACCCCGCCGACGTCGATCTGACGGCTGACCCGGCGGGTCGGCGGCTCGTTGTGTGCCGCCTGCTTGGAGGTGGTGGGCAGGATGGGGAGTGACTTGGCCATGATGGTCCAAGACTACCCAGGCCCGCCCTGCAGCAGACCCGTCCGGTGATCCACACCGCGTGCGCTGACCGCACGGCGGGGGTCGTGCCGCGTGCCACGGTCCCGGGCCATGGACACCTCACGACATCCCGCGACCCGACCGCTGCGACCCCGCTGGGAGGCGCAGTCCCGCCTGCTGCTGGACCTGGCCCTGACCGACCTGGAGTCCGGCACCGACGTGCTGCCCACCATGGTGGCGTTCCGCGGCGATGACCCGCTGTTCCTGGCGACGTTGCGGCCCTTCCCCCGCGGGGGCCACCACGACCCGGTCATCGAGGTCGGGGCCCTGGCGGTGCTGCTGGGCGCCGACCGGGTGATGGTCTCGCTGGCGGGCAGGGCGTGGTCGACGGTGGACCCCATCCCGCCGGTCAGCAGCGACGGGGACCTGCGGCAGCGCGTCGTGGTCGTCCACCAGGTCGACGGGACGCACGAGGACCCCCGGGTCCTGACCACGCTGCTGCCGGTCGACGTGACGGCCGACGGGACGGTGACCACCGGGTCGGTGCTGACCGACGAGGCCGGCGTCGGCTGGATCACCCAGGTGCTGCTGACCCTGGTGGAGGGTCGTCCGGAACGGGCGCCGGCGGCCGAGCTGGGACGGCAGATCCGGCGGTGTGAGCAGCTGGGCCACCGCGTGTCGTGGAGCACCGGGATCGCCCGGGAGGTCCGCCGGGTCCGCGGGACGGACCCCAGCGGTGGCTGAGCTA
>JBFKGB010000508.1:0-1846 GCA_041633535.1 Euzebya sp.
AGGACCTCCAGGACCAGCCGGAAGGTCCCCTCCTCACGGGTGTCGGTGGTGCAGACCGCCAGGGCGACCGGCTGACCGTGCCGCCGGACCATCACGTAGACGTAGTCATCGCCCGGACGGTCCGCGTACCGCCAGCGGAGCCACGCGGGCGACGGATCGACGCCCCAGGTCACCTCTGCCTGCGCGGCAGCGCACAGGTCGGTGGCGTCATCGGGGAAGGTGTCGTGCACCTGCGCGTCCAGACCACGGTCGGTCCGGCTGCGGAAGCCCACGTCCAGCAGCACGCCGGCGACGGCACGAGGCACGGGGATGCGTGCGGTGATGATCGAGGGGTCCACCGGCCTGACCCAGGCCGGCAGGTCGGCGACCGGCGTCATGCCTCCACGCGTGCAGGCGGACTTCGACACGGGGTTCGGGGCGACCAGGACGGCTGGGGCGTCGTTGGCCCGCATCGCGCCGAACCACGCGGGCTCGGTCAGCATGGCGAACACGCCCCGACCGCGCACAGACGGGTGCGTCGCGGCATCGGCCACCATCGCGATGGTGCGGGGACGGGAGTCGAGCCGGCCCGGGATCGGGAACGCCGCGGTGTGGCCGACCACGCCGTCGTCGGTCTCCGCGATCGCGCTGCAGGTGCGACCGAAGGGGTTGTCCCAGTACTGCCAGCGGAGGATCTCGGGTCGGGCCTTGGCGGCCCCGGGGAAGACCTGGCCCAGGAGCGCACAGACGGCGTCGGTGTCCTCGGGCGTCGCCAGTCGGATGCGCACGTCGGCAGGCGTCATCGCCCGGAGTCTACGTAGACCGCCGACGGCAGCACCGGCGAGTCCTGCACGACCCCCAGGCGGGTCCGATCGGCCACCGGCTCAGCCCAGGCGGCCGAGCACCGCCCAGGTCGCCGTCCCGTGCCGGGCCGCGACCCCTCCCCACCTTCCGGGCATGGCCATGGTGACCTGCTCGGGGGTCAGGTGGATGGGTGTCGCCTCGCTGCGTGAGGACACCCACACCAGGCGGCCGCCCGGCTGGAGCACCCGGTCCAGCTCGGTCGGGAACAGCAGCATGTTCATCAGCACCGCGACGCTGACGGCGTGGTCGTCCAGCGGCAGGGTGCTGGCGTCGGCCATCAGGCGGGGGACGCCGTCGTCGGGCGAGGCGGCCAGCATGCGCCAGGACAGCTCGACGGCCAGCAGCGACGGGGCGCGCGCGGCCAGCATCGCCGACGCCCAGCCGTCGCCGGCGCCCAGCTCCAGCCACGTGCCGTCACCTGGCAGCGGACCGCCGCGGTCGATGGCGTCGGCCAGCGGGTCCAGCCGGTCGGGGCTGTGGCGTGTGTGCCACTCGCCGGCCAGGTCGTCGAAGGCGGCCTGCACCTGCCGCGGCGTGTCGCCCGACCACGCACCGACCTCGGCGGCCGCCGCATGCGTCACCGTCCGCATCGGATGACGCTGGGCCAGCGCCACCGCCCGCGGGTCGACCGGTTGCGGGTCGACCGGGTCCAGCCAGGTGACGCTCACCGGAGCACCCTCACCAGCTGATGTGGGGCAGGTCCGCCCCCACGGGGTCGGGCAGGTGGGGGACGACCGCGAGGATCCGGGCCATGGCGCCGAGCTCGTCCAGGTTGGTCTGCTCGGGCAGGTCCGGGTCGGCGGGGTAGCCGTTGACGACCAGCCCCAGCACGCGGATCCCGCGCGCCCAGGCGGCCTCGAGGGTCAGCCGGGTGTGGTTGAGGGTGCCGAGGCCCGGGCGACAGACCACGATCAGCGGCAGCTCCAGGTCCACCGCCAGGTCGGCCAGGGTCGTCCCGTCGGTGCCGAGGTCCACCAGCAGCCCGCCTGCGCCCTCGCCGACG
>JBFKGB010000509.1:0-1808 GCA_041633535.1 Euzebya sp.
AACGATGAACCTTCATCAGCCAGGCCCGCAGCGCCTGCCCGATCTCATCGGGGCTGTCCTCCTGGATGAAGTGGATGCCCGGGACCGTGACCTCGGTCTGGTCGGGCCAGGTGCGGCAGCGGTCGGCGTACACCTGGGACAGGAACCCGGGCTCGGCGTGGACGTACAGCTTGGGCACGTCGCTGGTGGCCAGCCAGTCGGCGTAGTCGCTGACCGCGGCGTGGACGTCGGCGGGCTCACCGTCGAAGGGGATCTGCCGGGGCCAGGTCAGGGTGGGGCGACGGTCCTCGCCCTCCGCCGCGAAGGGGGCGCGGTAGACCGCCATCTCCTCCTCGGTGAGGTCCCGGATCACCGACCCGGGCAGCACCCGTTCGACGAACACGTTCTTCTGCAGCACCATCTCCTCCCCCGCGTCGGACCGGAAGCCGGCGAAGACGCGCTGCCCGCCCTCGGGCCAGTCCTCGAAGGACGCCGGCCCGCAGATGGCCTCCATGTAGCAGATGCCCGTCACGGCCTCGCGATGACGGTTGGCCCAGTCGAACCCCAGCCCGCTGCCCCAGTCGTGCAGCACCAGCGTGACGTCCTGGGTGACCCCCAACGCCTCCAGCACCCCGTCCAGGTACCGGCGGTGCTCGGCGAAGGTGTAGGACCCCGGGCCGGCATCGGGCAGCTTGCCCGAGTCACCCATGCCGACCAGGTCCGGGGCGATGATGCGTCCCAGGTCGGCGACGTGCGGCATGACGTTGCGCCACAGGTAGGAGGAGGTCGGGTTGCCGTGCAGGAACACGATGGGCGGCCCCTCCCCCTCCTCCACGACGGCCATCGGGATCCCGTCCACGTCGACGGTCCGCTTCGGGTAGGGCATCTGGGCGCTGATCGGCATGCGCCGAACCCTAGGGGAGCGGTCGGCTGAGCCGCACGCCGCTGCGGCCGTAGGCTCGGGACCATGAGCACCGACGAGGACCGCCTTGCCGAGCTGTGCGAGCGGCTGGGCCTGCCGCACCTGTCCGCCGAGGAGGTCACCGCCGTCCTGGACCTGACCCGGGTCGTGGCGCACGGGGTCGAGCGCCGCTTCGGCCCGCTGACCGCCTACGCGCTGGGGCTGGCGATGAGCACCCGGACCGACGCACCCGAGCGGGCGGCACGGGTCAGGCGGGCCGCCGAGCAGGTGGAGGGATGAGCCCGACCGGACCGCGGACGGCCACCCGGCGGGTCCGGGTCCGGCGCCATGCGCCCGGGGACGTGATCGGTGGGCGAGCGACCCTGGCGGTCGAGGAGCCCCTGGAGATCCGCGTCGACGGCGAGGTCGTCGCCACCACGATGCGGACCCCCGGCAACGACTTCGACCTGGCCCTGGGCTTCGCGATCACCGATGCCGCGGTGCCCGCGACCGACGTCGGCACGATGAGCTACTGCGGGGACGATGCCGGTGAGGTCGTCGCCAGCGGCGCCGCAGCGGACCTGACCGGTCCCTTCGCCGGTGGCTTCAACGTCGTCAACGTCGCGACGAGGACCGGCCTGGGCCCACCGGTGCACCGTCACCGCGCCACCGTCGTGTCCAGCTCGTGCGGCATCTGCGGCGCCGACGTGGTCGCGGACCTCCTGGCGCGGGCGGGGTCGGTCGCCGGGCAGGGGCTGCGGCTGGACGGCACCACCGTGGCAGGGATCCCGCGGACGGCGCGCGCCGCGCAGCACGGGTTCCAGGCGACAGGGGCGATGCACGCCGCGTCGGCCCACACCGCAGACGGCGACCTGGTGGTCCTGCGCGAGGACGTCGGCCGCCACAACGCCGTCGACAAGGTCATCGG
>JBFKGB010000510.1:0-1799 GCA_041633535.1 Euzebya sp.
CCGGTCGGTCCGAGCCATTTCCCCCGGTACCGTCCGGCCGCCCTGGACGTCGGTCATGCACCCACCTCGACCGCAGGGCCGCGTGTCGACCGTGGCACGGCCGCGACGACACGGGCCTGGTCGGCCCTGATCGCCGCCAGGGCGTCGGCGTCCACGGCCTCACCGCCGTACCAGACCGCCTCGAACCGCTGGGTCATCGCCGTCAGCGGGACGGAGGCGGCGGGCAGCGACACCACGGCGGCGCGCAGGTACTCCCCCGTCGTGCGTCCCGGGACCTCGCGGACCAGGCCGGCCTCGGCGAGCCGGGCGATCGTCTCGTGCCAGCGGCAGCGCAGCGCCTCGCGCAGGTCTCCGGCGGCCTCGGCCTGCTGGGCCTGCGCCGCCCACGACGTGTGCGCCCGACCCAGCGGTCCCTGCACGACGGTCTGGACCCGGCCCGACCGCCGCAGCCGGCGCAGCAGGACCGCCAGCGCGACGACCAGCGCGACGACCACGGCGACCAGGGCCAGGGCCGCGACCACCGAGCCCGTCCCACCGTCGCCGTCCACCCGCAGCAGCAGCCGACCGAGCTGCTCGAGCACCGCGTTGACCAGGGAGTCCAGCAGCGTCGGGCCGTCGCTGACGTCGTAGTCGGCCTGCTCCAGCACCGCCTCGGTGACGCGACGGACCTCCTCGGGGTCCATCAGGTGCTCGGCCCCCGCAGCGCCGCCAGGGCGACGTCCAGGTCCAGCCCCTCCTGGCGGACCCGCAGGTCGGTGTGCAGCAGCACCATCGCCGCGGCGTTCAGCGGCGCCACGACCAGCTGGGTCACGACGTTGCCGATCCCGACCAGCACCCAGCCGAAGCCGAGCCCCGACAGCAGGCCCAGCACGCTGGGGATGCCCGCCAGCAGCCCGGCGACCAGGTTCAGCACGACCGTCGTCCCCAGCACGATGCCGACGGTCCGCAGGTAGCTGCCTCGCACCAGCGTCACCGCGTGCACCACCGCCTGCACGGGCGGACGGTCCTGCGCCATGATCGCCGGGGTCACCAGCACCAGGAGGGGGGTCAGGAGCAGCAGGGCCGGGATCCCCAGCACCAGCGCCAGGCCGACCAGGACGTCGGCGCCCGACGCAGCCGCGCCGGCGGCCACCAGCAGCAGGACGGACCGGACCAGGACGCCAAGGACGTACACCCCGACCAGCCAGCCCGACAGCCGCAGGGCCGCACCGGCCACCTCACGGACGCTGGTCTGCTGGCCCGCACGGATCGCCTGGGCGGCGGCCACCAGCGCACCCGCAAGGACCGGGGCCACCAGCAGCTGCACGACCAGGCTGGTGACCAGCCCGGCGCCCAGGCCACCGCTGCCACGCAGCAGGTCGGCGGTCGCCGCGTCGTTCAGCACCCCGGCGATGCCCAGACGCAGCGCGTCACGCTGCAGGAAGGCCGCCAGCAGCTGCAGCGGCACCATGACGGCCAGCACCAACGGCACGACGACACGGAGACCGGACCGGTAGAGGGCGAAGGAGCCGTCGAGGATGTCGGCGAACCCCAGGGGCCGCAGCGGGACGGGTCCCGGATCGGACACGGGTCGGGTCGACGGCAGGTCGCGTGACCCCGACCGGGGCAGGTCCGGCGGTCCTGGCGCCGGGTGGGTGGAGGGGGGCGGTCCGGACGCGGGATGGATGGAGGGGGGTGATCCGGGCGGCGGACCGATCCAGCCCCTCGGCGTGCCGGGGTCAGTCATCCAGGACCGACCGGGGCACCACCCGCGGCTCGTCGCCCCCGCGACCTGCGCCCCGCATCTGGTCGTGCAGACG
>JBFKGB010000511.1:0-1770 GCA_041633535.1 Euzebya sp.
CCCGGTGGTCAGCGCCGCCCGGGGCGTCTCGACCATCGCCCCGACGTGGTAGTCCATCGACACCCCGGCCGCGGCGAGCACCGCGTCGGCCTCCTCGCGCACCCAGCCGGCGACCAGGTCCAGCTCGCCGACGTCGGCGACCAGCGGGACCATGATCTCGACGTGCGGGTGGCCCCCCTCCACCTGGACCTGGACCGCAGCCTGCAGCAGCGCCCGCACCTGCATCCGGTACAGCTCGGGGATCAGGATCCCCAGCCGCACACCACGGGTGCCAAGCATCGGGTTGTCCTCCTGCCAGTGCTCCGCGGCGGCCAGCAGCGCGCTGCCGTCGGCGTCCAGCGGTCCGGTGGCCTCGGCGACCGCCAGCTCGGTGACGTCGGGCAGGAACTCGTGCAGCGGGGGGTCCAGCAGCCGCACGGTGACGGGCAGGCCGTCCATGGCCTGCAGGATCCCGACGAAGTCGCCGCGCTGCAGCTCGCGCAGGTCCTCCAGGGCCGCCGCACGCTCCTCGGCCCCCTCGGCCAGGATGACGCGCTGCATGTGGCCCAGGCGGTCGCCCAGGAACATGTGCTCGGTGCGGCACAGCCCGATGCCGGCGGCGCCCAGCTCGCGGGCCCGTCGGGCGTCCTCGGGCAGGTCGGCGTTGGCGCGCACCGCGATGCGGCACACGTCGTCGGCCCAGCCCAGCAGGGTCTCCAGGGACTGCTCGGCCCGGGGCACCACCACGGGGACCGACCCCAGCACGACCTCGCCGGTGCTGCCGTCGATGGCGATCTGGTCGCCGGCGTGGACCACCACGTCGCCGACGGCGAAGGTCCGGGCGTCCAGGTCGATCACCAGGGCGTCGGCACCGCACACCGCGGGCTTGCCCATCCCGCGGGCGACGACGGCGGCGTGGCTGACCAGCCCGCCGCGGGACGTCAGGACGCCGGTGGCGGCGATCATGCCGTGCAGGTCGTCGGGTGAGGTCTCGGGGCGGACCAGCACCACGTCACGGCCCAGGGCGGCCAGCCGGACGGCCTCGTCGGGGGTGAAGCACACCTCGCCGTGGGCGGCCCCTGGCGAGGCGCCCAGGCCGGTGGCCAGCACGTCGTAGCTGGCGGCCGGGTCGAACTGGGGGTGCAGCAGCCGCTCGACCTGCGCCGGCGTGACGCGGCGCAGCGCCTCGGCGTCGTCGATCAGCCCCTCCTGCGCCATGTCGACGGCCATGCGCACCGCCGCGGCGGCCGAGCGCTTGCCGATGCGGGTCTGCAGCATGTACAGCCGCCCCTGCTCGATGGTGAACTCGACGTCGCACATGTCGGTGTAGTGCTGCTCGAGGGTCGCCATCACCTCCCGCAGCTGCCGGGCGCACTCGGGGAAGTCCTGGTCCAGCTCGGCCAGCGGGCGGGTGTTGCGGATGCCGGCGACGACGTCCTCGCCCTGGGCGAGGGGCAGCCAGTCCCCGTACGGCTCAGGCGCCCCGGTCGCGGGGTCACGGGTGAACGCAACACCGGTGCCCGAGTCGCTGCCCAGGTTGCCGAACACCATCGCCTGGACGTTGACGGCGGTGCCAAGGTCGTCGGCGATGCCCTCCATCCGCCGGTAGTCCTTCGCCCGACGGCCGTTCCATGACCGGAACACGGCCGCCACGGCGCTGAGCAGCTGCTCGTGGGGGTCCTGGGGGAAGCCCAGGGGCGCGTGCGCCTGCACCAGGTCCTTCAGCGTCTGGGTCAGCTGCTGCCAGCCGGCCGCATCGACGGCCTGCTCGTCGCCGCCGGCGGCCGCGAC
>JBFKGB010000512.1:0-1759 GCA_041633535.1 Euzebya sp.
CGCCGACTTCGACGTCCCCGGCTGGGCGTGGTGGGCGCTGGGGATCGGCATCATCACGCTGCTGCTCCTCGACGTCCTGCTGGTGCACCGCAAGCCCCATGAGGTCTCCTTCAAGGAGGCCATCATCGAGTCCGCTGTCTGGATCACGCTGGGCCTGTCCTTCGGGCTGGTCATCCTGTTCTGGCAGGGCGGGCAGGCCGCCGGTGAGTACTACGCCGGCTACCTGATCGAGAAGTCGCTGTCGATCGACAACGTCTTCGTCTGGGCGGTCATCCTCAGCTACTTCAGCGTCCCGAAGAAGTACCAGTTCCGTGTGCTGTTCTGGGGTGTCTTCGGTGCCCTGGTCCTTCGCGCCGCGTTCATCTTCGCCGGCGTCGCGCTGATCGAGCGCTTCGAGTGGGTCCTGTACGTCTTCGGTGCCTTCCTGCTGTACTCCGCCTACAAGCTGGTCGCCCACCGCGACGCCGAGATCCACCCCGAGGACAACCCCGTCCTGAAGCTCGTGCGACGCGTCGTGCCGTCCACGCCCAGCTACGACGGGCAGAAGATGTTCACGCGGGTCAACGGCAAGCTGCTCGCCACCCCGCTGTTCGCCGTCCTGGTGCTGGTCGAGGCCACCGACGTCGTCTTCGCCGTCGACAGCGTCCCCGCGATCCTGGCGGTGTCCCGCGAGCCCTTCATCGTCTTCGCCTCCAACGCCTTCGCGATCATGGGTCTGCGCGCCCTGTACTTCGCCCTGGCGGGCATGAAGGACCGGTTCCGCTACCTGGACCTGGGCCTTGCGGCGATCCTGGCCTTCGTCGGCGTGAAGATGCTGATCGTGCAGTACGTCCACCTGCCGATCCCCGTCAGCCTGGGCACGATCTTCACGATCCTGACCGTCGCCATCGTCGCCTCGCTGCGGGCGGAGAAGCGCGACCGCGTCAACGCGGTCGTCGCCGGCCAGCAGGGCGAGGTGCCCCTCGACGAGCCGGCGCCCAGCATCGCCCGTGACGAGTCGGAGTCCGAGCCGGAGCCCATGCACTGACCCCGGCGCTGACGGATCAGACCCGGACCAGCACCTCCGACAGCGGTCGGCGCTCGATGTCGGGCACGACCGCGTCGGGCGCCGGGTGCCCGACGGGCAGGACCAGGAAGGCCTGCTCGTTGGCGGGCCGGTCCAGCACCTCGGCGAGGAAGCCCATCGGCGACGGCGTGTGCGGCAGCGTCGCCAGCCCGACCTGGTGGATGGCGGCGATGAAGAACCCGGCGGCGATCCCACAGGACTCCGCCGAGTAGTAGTTCTTCATCCGCCCGCCGTCGGGCGTGGCGGTCCAGCGGTGCCGGAACATGACGACCAGGTGCGGGGCGTCGGTCAGGTGCCGCTTCACCGCGTCGGTGCCCAGGGGGGCGAGGGCCCGCAGCCACTCGGCGGGGGCACGGTGGTCGTAGAACTCGCGCTCCTCCGCCTCGGCCCCCTCGCGGATCCGCCGTCGCACCTCGGGGTCGCTGACCAGCACGAACGTCCAGGGCTGCAGGTGCGCACCCGACGGCGCCGACGCCCCGATCGCGACCGCGGCCTCGACCAGGCCCACGTCCACCGGGTCGGTGGAGAAGTCCCGGACCGACCGGCGGGTGGCCATGGTCCGGGTCAGCTCGGCCGCCCGGGTCTGCATCTGCGCCGCCGGCACCCGCGTGGCGTCCAGCGGCACCATCACCGGCGGGGGCAGGTCGGATGCGGGCGGGTCGTCGGGGGCGGCCATGCCCGGCAGCCTAGGAC
>JBFKGB010000513.1:0-1688 GCA_041633535.1 Euzebya sp.
CGGACGGGCTGCTTGCTCACGGATGGACTCCTGGAAGATCGATGTCCTCGGGCACCTCGTCGTGCCCGATGCGGACCGCATCGTACCCAGCCCCCCTGCGGAGGATCATGGGCCGATGGGACCCTCCAGACGGATCACCCGGTCGGCGCGGTCCAGGACCCGCCGCCGATGGCTGACCAGCAGCAGGGTCGGCCGGTCGGGGGCGTCCAGCAGCCGGTCCCACACCTGGGTCTCGGTCGCCACGTCCAGCGCCGAGGACAGGTCGTCGACGACCAGCAGATCGGGACGTCGCACGAACGCCCGTGCGGCCGCGGTCCGCTGGATCTGTCCACCCGACAGGCGCACCCCACGCGGGCCGACCATGGTGGCCAGGCCCTCTGGCATCCGGGTGACGTCGGTGTCCATGCACGCGGTGTGCAGGGCCTCGGCAAGGCCCGCCGCGTCGACCCCCAGCAGGATCGTGTCGGCGAGGCTCTCGCTGAACAGCCGTGGCACCTGCGGCAGGTAGGCGACGCGAGGCGGGACCATCCACGTCGACGGCGTGCCCACGACCTGCCCGTTCCAGCGGATCTCGCCCTCCTGCACGTCGACGAGGCCCAGGAGCGCACGCAGCAGCGTGGACTTGCCGGCCCCGACCGGGCCGGTGACGACCGTGATGGTCCCCGCGCGCAGGTGAAGGTCCACCGGACCGACGCCACCGCCGTCGGTGTGGGTGACCCGCAGGCCGCGCACCTCCAGATCGCGCAGCCGGTCGACGCCGTGGGGGCGCGGCCCGGCGGGCACCGTGACCGCGGGCCCCGGACCGTGCCGCAGCATCGTCGCGACCGGCGCACCCAGGTCGGTGGCCGCGGCACCGTCGGGCAGCAGGCACCCCATACGGGTCACGCTGACCTCGGCCTGTCGCGTGTAGCTGCCCAGCCGGGCGATCCAGCGTGGGAAGGCGGCAAGCGTGATCGCCGCGGAGGCGAACAGGCCGACGTCACCGACGGTCGCGTCCCCTGCGGCGAGGGAGGGGGCGAGCACCAGCAGCGCCAGACCGGTCGACAGGTTGCCCGTCGCCCCCGAGACGGTCTGCAGGGCCTGCGTGGCGACCTGGTCCCGCAGCGTGGCGTCGGCCCGGTCCGCGCCCAGACGGGCGAACCGTCGCTGCACCGCCGGTTCGGCACCCGCACCCTTGACCGCCTGCACGGCACCGAAGACGTCACCCAGGAAGCCGGTCACCGCTGCCGTCGCCTCGCGCTCGCGCAGCCGCAGGTCCTTCAGCGGCCCGCCCATCCGCCGCGTCAGACCCATGGCGACCAGCACGGGCAGGACGACGACCGCCGCAGCGCGGGCGTCGACGCTGACCAGGACGGCCGTGGCGGCCAGGGCGGCCACGGCGTTGCCGGTGATGTCCAGCCACACGTCGGCGACCAGCGCCACGTTCTTCGCGTCGTCCCGGAAGCGGCTGACCGCCTCACCCGGCGAGCCGGGCAGGCGACCCGCCGCCGGACCGGGCGCCGAGACCAGGCTGCGCAGCATGTTCAGCCGCGGGACGGTGTGCCAGTGGACCCACACCCCCATCCACTGCCGCACCGACCACAGCAGCACCGCCCAGCGGCCCACCTCGACCCCGGCGAGGGCGGCCAGCAGCCCCCAGACCAGCCGTCCGCTGCCGTCGGCCTGGACGTCGTCCAGCAGGACCTTCA
>JBFKGB010000514.1:0-1622 GCA_041633535.1 Euzebya sp.
CCGAGGGGGCGACGCAGATCACGGTGGAGGGGCGGGACCTGGCCAACGGCTGGGGCGGGGACACCGTCACGATCCCTGTCCCCCGCTGATCAAGGGCGTCCGCTGAGCACGTAGGTGCTGACCACCCGGGCGGTGCCGTCCGCCATGGTCGCCACGACCCGGCGCCGGCGGTAGCCCGTCCCCTCGAAGGCGTCCACGGCGTCCCAGTCGACGGTCGCGTCCAGCAGGACGTCGACGTCCACGGCCCCCTCCCCACCAGGTTCCAGGCCCGGGTAGCCGCGCCAGCCGTCGTCCAGCCGTCGTCCGCGGAGGGTCCCCCGTGCCCACGTGCCGCCGTAGGGACGCAGGACGGCGTCGTTGGCCTGTCCGGGCGCGAGGGTGCCGTACACGGCAAGCCGGCTGCCGGCATCGGCGGCCAGCACATGCCTGACCGCGACCGCGTCCATCGCCGAGGTGCCGACGGACTTGTAGACGGTGATGTCTGCCGGCCGTCTGTCTACCGTCGTCGCGCCCGAGACCAGCTGCGCCAGGTCCGCGGTCACCGCGTCGACGGACAGCGCGCCCTCGGCGATGGCCATCAGCACGTCCCCGGCCTCGTGCGACGCGGCGTCGCGGTCGTCGACGACGATGGCGTCGGCGGCCGCCATCAGGTCCGCCGACAGCTCCCGCGTGTCGTGCCGGTAGGCGCCGATCGCCGTCACGTGGGTGCCGGCGCTGATGTCCTGTGCCGACAGCACCGCCGTCGGGCTGTTCGTGCACACGCACACGATGTCGGCGCCGGCGGCGGCCTCCCCCGGGGTCTGGTGGACCGTCACCGTGTGGATCCCCGGCATCGTCCGTGCCCGGTCGGCCAGCGCCAGCGCCCGCTGGGGCGTGCGGTTCCAGATCCGCACGGTGGAGACGTCCCTGACCGCCATGGCCGCCCGCAGGTGCGCCAGCCCCTGCACGCCCGCACCGATGACCGCGACGCTGCGGCTGTCGGGCCGGGCCAGCAGGTCGATGGACAGCCCGCTGCCGGCGGCGGTGCGTGCGGCGGTGACGGCCGCGGCGTCGACCGTCGCCAGCGGTGCCCCTGTCATCGCGTCCTGCACCGCGATCATGCCGTTGACCGACGGCGTGGCGTCGGGGAAGACCCCGACCAGCTTGGTGGTGAAGATGGCGGGGTCGTCGCCGTCGTCAGGCAGGTGCGCAGGCATGACCCCGATGGTCCCGGGCATGCCCTCGGGCCGGTGCCAGCTCCGCTCGGCGGAGTGGACGCGCCCCTCGGCGACGGTCAGCGCGGTGGCGCGGGCCGCCCGGACGGCCTGGTGCATCGGGAGCAGGCGGTCGACGTCGGCCGCGGTCAGGTGATGCATGGGCGGACCGTAGCCCTCCTGGCCACCTGCCTTGGCCACCTGCCGGACCGAACGCCGATCCTGAACAGTCCTCAGGACGAACATGTGGTTGCCGATGTGACCCCGACCTGTCGTCTGCAGAGGGACCAGCCATGCCCGCACGCCGCACCATCCAGACCGCCCTGATGACCTTGGTGGTCGCCTGGACGCTGGCGGTGGTGGCGCAGACCGCCCTGACCACCGGGCGCTGGCTGAGCACCCTCGGACAGGCCCTCGTCCTGTTCATCA
>JBFKGB010000515.1:0-1621 GCA_041633535.1 Euzebya sp.
CGAGACCCCGACGACATGGGCCTGCTGCACGCCCAGGTGGTCCAGCAGCCCGACCGCGTCGTCGGCCATGTCCCCCAGCGTGTAGGGCGGTGGCGGGACCGGCACCCCGAACGTGCCGGCCAGCACCCGCAGCCGTGGCGTGGCCGGCGCGTCGATCCGTGAGGACAGCCCGACGTCGCGGTTGTCGAACCACACGACCCGGTTCGACTCGGCCAGGTCCTCGATCAGCCGCTGCGGCCAGTACACCATCTGGGTCCCCAGGCCCATGACGAGCAGGATGGTCTCGGCGTCGGTCGGACCCGCCTCCTCGTAGTGCAGGCTGATCTGGTCCAGGTCGACGGTGGGCATGGCTGCTCCTGACAGGGGGGCGGGTGTGCGAGGGTGTGCGCCGATGATCGCATGACACAGGAGGGGGACCGCGCGCCGCACGGTGCATGGCGGGGTGCGGGTGCCGGGCTGGTCGTCGGCGTGGCGCTGACGGTGCTGGCCGAGGTCGGGGCCGCGGTCATCCGCGCCACCGCCGTCATGGCCGACGTCGGGATCGTCGGGTTCACCGCCGTGTACGGGCTGCCCGGGTCGGTGGCCCTCGGCGCGATCCTGGGATGGTGTGGGCGGCCCCGCCGCAGCTGGATGCTGCGCGTCGCGGCTGCCGTCCCGGCCGGGCTCGTGGGCGTCGTGCAGGTGCTGCTCCAGGCGAACTCCGTCTGAATCAGAACAGCAGCGAGGTCAGCCAGACGACCAGGCCGACCGCGGCCGCGACGACCAGCAGCAGGACGGCGACCAGCCCGACGACCGTCAGGGCCACCGCGGTCCGGCTCTGCGCGCGGGTCCGGTCGGGGTCCAGCGCATGGCGGCGCAGCAGCGCCACGTTGCGGCTGTTGGCCTTGAACACGAAGTCGCTGAGCCAGCCGACGACCGGCACCGTCCCCATCAGCGCGTCGAGGGCCACGTTCAGCAGCATGCGCACGATCGTCGAGCCGCGGGCGCCCAGCCGGACCCCCTCGACCACGATCAGCCCGGCGACGCCGAAGGTCGCCGCGTCACCGATCCCGGGGACCATCCCGACCAGCCCGTCCACGCCGACCCGGCGCTGGGTGCCGGGCACCCTGACCGCTTCGTCCATCACGTGGGCAAGGCGGTCGACGCGCCGCCAGCGCTGGGCGGCGTCCGGGTCAGCAGGCTCGGTGGTGGTCATGACCGGCCATGATGGACCATCAGCGGGCCCTCACAGGGCGGCCGCGACCGTGACGCCCTGCTCGATCGCGCGCTTGGCGTCGACCTCGACGGCTGTCTCGGCCCCGCCGATCAGGGTCGACCGCATCCCGGCGGCGACCAGCTCCTCGTGCAGCCCCGACACCGACTCCTGCCCGGCGCACAGCACGACGTGGTCCACCGACAGGATCCGCTGCTCCTCGTGGTCGGCGCCCAGGCTGATGTGCAGCCCCTTCTCGTCGATCCGGTCGTAGCGGACACCGCCCAGCATCGTGACGCCACGCCGCTTGAGCGTCGCCCGGTGCACCCAGCCCGAGGTCTTGCCCAGATCGCGCCCGTGTCCGGAGTCACGCCGCTGCAGCAGGTAGACGGTCCGCAGCGGCGGCAGGGGCTCGGGCTCGCCGACACC
>JBFKGB010000516.1:0-1619 GCA_041633535.1 Euzebya sp.
CCGATCGCCGACACGTCGACGGGCAGGATCCACAGCCACCAGGACTCGACCTTCTTGCGGGACAGCAGGACCATGGCGACGACCGACGCGGCGACGACCGAGGCGTCCCAGTAGGTGAACAGCGCGTCCTCCCAGCCGGCGTCAAGCACCCAGCCCAGCACGACGGTCCCGGCGACCATCCCGGCGGCGGTCGTCCCGCGCTGGCGGGCGGACAGGCGGGTGACGGTCAGCTCCGTCGCGTCCTGACCCCCGCGGGTCCACTGGGCCCACGCCCACACCTGCACGGGCACGTAGTAGCCCCACTGCAGCCAGGTCTGGCCGACCAGGCCGATCTGGTCGAAGAACGCCCCCATCAGCAGGACCGAGACGATCCCGACCGGCAGGGCCAGCACGTTGCGGCGCTGGGTGATCCACACCGACCACAGGCTGGTGGCGGTCGCGCTGAACTCCAGCCACCCGGGCGTGACCTCCGGGGCGAACCGTCGGGTGGCCAGCCAGTACAGGCCGCAGGCGGCGACGGACCCGACGCCGGCGACGGCGGCGTGCCGGTGCTCCCACGGGCGGCCCAGCCAGGGCGCGGCGGTCCGGTCCACGGCGGTCGGCTGGACGGAGGCGGCGACATCGGTCATCGGGGTGATCCTCTGGTCGGTGCGGTCGGAGCGGTCGGTGCGGTCGGGGCGGTCAGACGAGGCTGTGGAAGCGCTGGAGCGGCGCGACTGCCGCGAGGGCCTGCTGCAGCCGGTCCTCGGGCGGGCCCGAGACCTGGACCACCGGCGCACCGGTCGCGGCGGCCAGGTCGGTGACCGCGTCCTGCATCCAGCCGCGCTCGTCGGCGGACTCACGCGTGCCGTCCTGGACCCAGCCGAAGTCGGGGCGGCACAGCAGGTACAGGTCCGGCGCCTCGGCGACGGCGCGGTCGAGCAGGACCGGGTCGTCGTGACCCGTGTACCGGCGGTGCCACACCGCGGTGACCAGCGCGTCGGTGTCGGCGACCACCAGGCCGGTGGACAGCCGTGCCAGGTCGTCGGCCAGCCGACGCTGGGCGTCGGCGATGCGCCGGAACTCCGGTGTCGCCCAGGTCTGGTCAGCGAGGTGGCGACGGCCCTCCCAGTACCAGCGCCCGTGCTCGGGCACCCAGACGGTGCCCAGGTGTGCCGCCAACGCCTCGGCCAGGGTGGACTTGCCCGTGGACTCCGCACCGATCAGCACCACCCGGCGGGCCAGCGCAGCCCGGGCGGCGGGCACCAGGTCGGTGAACCGGCTGGCCAGGTCGGCGCGCAGCGCGGTGCCGGACACCGGGTGGGTCGTCCGGTCGACGTCGACCAGCAGGTGGTCACACCCCATCGTCGCTGCCCAGCCAGGGCCCCACGCCTCGGACGTCACCGCCAGGTCCGGCGGCTCGGGCAGCACCTGCAGGGCCCGCGCTGCCCAGGGCTCGTTCGCCTCGGGCAGGTCGTCGGGGGTCACCAGCACGGTGACGTTGGCGGGGCTGGCGTCCTGCAGCCAGACCGCACGGTCCAGCGCCGGGAGCGTCTGGTCGGGGCGGTCACACAGCAGCACGTACAGGTGGTCGACCGCCGCAGCCCCCGTGCGCACCAGGTGCAGGTGCCCGAGATGCG
>JBFKGB010000517.1:0-1603 GCA_041633535.1 Euzebya sp.
GAGCACGATCCACCATGGTGGATCTGGATCAGCGGTGAGCACGATCCACCATGGTGGATCTGGGTCGACTGCTGCTGCCGCCATGCTGGTCGAGGGGCGCCAGTCGTGGCGGACGACACGGTTCGACGACCGGCCCCGCGGGCTGTTCTGCGGCATCGGCCACTGCCACGACTGCGTCATCACCGACCCGTCGGGGGCGACCGTCCGGGCCTGCCTGCCGACCGCGCAGGTGGAGGAGGGGGACGCGCCGCACAGCGTCGACGGCCTGGAGGTCGACGTCCTCGTGGTGGGTGCCGGTCCGGGCGGGCTGGCAGCGGTGCAGGCGCTGTGCGAGGGGGCACCCGACGTCACGGTCGGGCTGGTCGACCGCTACGACGGCGCGGGGGGCCAGATCGGCCGGCAGCCGGCTGGTGCCGCCGCGGCGACCGGGCCGTACGCCCCGCTGATCGACGCCGCTGACCACCCGGGCGTGACCCGGCTGCCCGGCACCACGGTCGTGACGGTGCGGCGGGTCCGGGCCGCTGACGGTCGGCCGTGCATCCAGGCGGTGCTGGACCGCGGCGGTCGCCTGGACACCGTCCTGGCCGACCACATCGTCCTGGCCACCGGCGCCCGCGAGGCCGTCGCGCCCTTCCCCGGCTGGACCCTCCCCGGCGTGGTCACGGCCGGCGCGGTCCAGGCGCTGATCAAGCGGGAGGGGCACGCGCCGTGGGCGCGCATCGGCCTGGCCGGCTCGGGGCCCCTCCTGCTGGCCGTGGCCCAGGCGATGCGGGCCGTCGGGCAGCCGCCGGTCTTCACGCTGGAGTCCCAGCCCCTGGCACGCCTGGCCCGGGCCGGCCTGCCGACCGCCGTCCGCTTCCCCACCAAGGCCGCGCTGTTCGGCCGCCTGGCGGGTGCCCACCCGCCGCGGTTCGGCTGGCGGGTCCTCGAGGCCGTCGGCACCGACCGTGTCGAGGCGGCCGTCATCGCGCCCGTCGGCGGCGGCCCGTCCCGGACCGTGGCGCTGGACGCGCTGGCGGTCAGCTCGCGCCTGGTGCCCGACGTCGCCCTCGCCCTGCAGCTGGGCTGCCGGACCCTCGCCAGCGCGGACGCCGTCGCCACCATGGTGGCCGTCGACGACGACCAGCAGACGTCGGTGGAGGGGGTCCTTGCGATCGGGGAGATGACGGGCGTCGGCGGCGCCGACAAGTCCATCGCCGAAGGGCGTCGTGCCGGGCACGTCCTGGCCCAGCGCCTGGGCGGGACCGTGCCTGTCGAGGCGCGGGAGCAGGCCATGCAGCAGGCGCGACGCTGGCGCCGGTTCGCGGCGGACCTGGAGCGTCTGTACCCCTTCGACCACAGCTGGGCGAGGACCCTGCCGGACACCGAGGTCGTGTGCCGGTGCGAGGAGGTCCCGGCCGGCGAGGTCCGGCGCGCCATCGCCGACGGTGCCCACACGGCCCGCGCGGTGAAGGGTCTGACCCGCTGCGGCATGGGGCGCTGCCAGGGCGGGGTCTGCTCGCCCCTGGTCCGCTCGGCCCTGGCCTCGACCGGCCACACCGACACCGGGGACCTGGAGGACCGGCCGCTGGCCGGTCCCCTCGCCCTCGACCAGCTCGCGCGC
>JBFKGB010000518.1:0-1571 GCA_041633535.1 Euzebya sp.
CCCCTGCGGCCGCCGTGGGCAGCAGCCGACGGGACAGCTTCGCTGTGACGCCGTCACCCACGGTGATCGACAGCGGGCCGACGTCAAGGCCACGGACCAGCACGGCAGCGGCGGTCAGCATGACGAGGACGGAGGTGTGCAGGGCCATCTCGGTCGCCGAGCCCAGCCCGGTGGCTGGCCTGGCCCCGAACAGGTAGCCCAGCAGCGCGAGGAGGCCGAGCAGACCGGTCAGGGTCGCCAGCAGCTGGGCCACAAGCCGCGCGGGCCGCCCGCGGCGCCGGTCCGACAGCACGATCGCCGGACCCAGCGCGGCGAAGGCCAGCGCCGTGTTGGCGCCCATCAGGCCGGGCGGCGCGCCGGGGGAGGGCCCCCGGTCGACGGCGAGGAGCTGGTCGATGCCGAAGGAGGTGCCGAGCAGGTGCTCGAGGAGCGACAGGGTGCCGATCAGGCCCAGCAGACCTGCCGCCGCCAGCATCACTGCGGGGACCGACCGACGGGTCCACGGGTGCAGGGCCACCCCGGCCAGCACGAACCCCAGGGCGGTGTTTGCCTTCATCGACACCAGGGAGGGGTGCACACGCGTGACCACCTCGACCCCACCCCACCAGCCGACGACCAGCACGGTCAGGCCGACGACCAGCACCGGCGCGAGCAGCCAGGTCGGGGCGTGCTCCTCGCCGGCGACGCTGCCCGCTATATCCGGGGCGACGTCGACACGTCGCCGTCCGGCGGTCGGGTCGGCCTCGACCGGGGTCCTCGAATGCTCCAACGCGACACCTCCTGCCAGCCATCATCGCAGACGGACCCGCAGGCCATGCCATCAGAGCCCCCGCCGACGAGCAGGCGGTTGCCGGCCCACGCCGCGGTGCTCACGTCGCCAGCGAACCGCCGAACACCTGCCAGGCCAGCACGGACTTCGCGCCCAGGCTCAGGACCAGGTAGGCCTTCTCGCCGTAGGCGTAGTCCGCCCAGGGACCGACCTGGCGGTACTGCAGCCACTGGTTGGCACCGAAGCTGAAGAAGAACAGACCCTGCGCGACGATGATCCCGTAGACGAAGCCCGGGACCGTGTCCGACCCGGCCACGTTGACGGCGATGGCGATCCACGGTGCCAGACCGACGAGGGTGCCGAACCAGAACGGCAACATCGTCGTGCGCTCGCGCCCGGGTGGGTTCATCAGCTCCTGCAGCCAGCCGAACAGGATCATGCCGACGTTCGCCCCGACGATGCCGCAGATGGCGGTGATGTCGGTGATGCCGCTGTAGGAGCCGATGAGCAGCACCATCAGCGTGGCGCTGACGGCGTACTCGACCCAGCGGAACCGGTTGATGCCGCGACGCAGGTCGGACTCGTAGGTGTCACGTGCAACGGTCGCGGTGATCAGGTGGTCCAGGGCGGCTAGGGACAGGAACACGGCGATCGCCGCCCCGATCCGCACGTCGAACAGCCCTTCGGATGCGGGCAGCCTGGTCCCGGGTGGCCCCTCGGGGAAGGCCCCGGTGACGGTGATGGCGAAGTCGCTGGCCAGGACGAGGATCGCGACCGCCTGGACGGCGTGCAGGACGGTCAG
>JBFKGB010000519.1:0-1557 GCA_041633535.1 Euzebya sp.
CGACCGTGGCCTTCATGGACCGGGTCCGGTCCCGGTCCCTCGCCTGAGTCGCAGCGGCCCCTGCCCACACCCCCTCCCGAGGCCCTGGGGCTGATGCGTACCCGCCACTACACATACGCCCCAGGGGCAGGGGAGGGGGTGCTGGCTGTCCGTGGTCCCCGCTGCCGGTCCACGGCCGTCCGTCGACGCCCCCTCGTCGGGTGCCCTGTCACAGCGGAACACCCGCGGCGCAACTTCCGGCGACCCGACCGGTCTGACCCGTCATGCGCCCCCGCCCGCTCGTCCGTGCCAGCCACGTCGGCCACGCCAGCCGCGTCGGCCACCCCCGCCACGGCAGCCACTCCCTCCTGGCCAGCCGCGCCCTCCCCGCCACGGCCCGCCAGGCCACCGTGCCGACGGTCGTGCTGGTCGCAGGCGTCCTCGGCATCGTGACGCTGCTGCTGGTGCAGCCGCTGATCGCCACGGCCGCGGAGGACCCGCGCGTCCCCCAGCAGGCCAGCAGCCCCGGTGACCCGGTGTCCCTGGTGGTCCTGACCCCCGACGCCGTCGCCGTCGGCGCACCGGCTGCAGGCGCCGCGGACGTGCACCCGGCTGCCGCGACCACCGACGTCGGTCTGACGCTGGACGCCGCTGCCGACACCCACGGCGTCGACCGCGGCCTGCTGCGCGCCGTCGCCTGGACCGAGTCGAGCTTCCGTCCGGATGCCCGGTCCCACGCGGGCGCGGTCGGGGTCATGCAGCTGATGCCCGCCACGGTCGTCCACGCCGGTCAGCTCCTCGGCCGACCGCTGGACGCCCTCGGCATGGTCGACAACGTCGAGGGTGGCGCCGCCTACCTGGCGTACCTGCTGGACCGGGCCGACGGTGACGCGCGGCTTGCCCTGGCGGCCTACCACCAGGGCTGGACCGGCGTCGCACGGGACGGCGTGTCGGCCACAAGCGCCGGCTACGTCGACCGAGTCGTGACCCTGCAGGGACAGCTGGCCGACCACTAGGGTCCGCCCATGTCATCCCCACCCAGCCGTCAGCCGACCGAGGTGGTCACCGCGTTCCTCGCAGCGCTCGAGGCCCTGGACGTCGACGCGGCACGCGCGCTGCTCGCCCCGGAGGTCACCTACCAGAACGTGCCGCTGCCACCCGTCCGCGGGGCGGCGGCGACCGAGCGGACGCTACGCGCCTTCCTGATCCCCTTCACCGGGTTCGCGGTCGAGACGCTGCACCTCGCGGCGGACGGCGAGGTCGTCCTGACCGAGCGGGTCGACACCCTGTCACGCGGCCGGTTCGCGATGCGGTTCTGGGTGTGCGGCACGTTCGTGGTGCGCGGTGGGCGGATCGTGCTGTGGCGGGACCGCTTCGACTTCGCGGACCTGACCGTCGCCGCCGTCCGCGGCCTGCTGTCGATCCCGTTCCGCCGGTAGCCGCAGCGCACCGCGCGGCACCGCTCGGCACCTAGGATCTGGACCATGAGCCTGCCGTCGTTGTCCTCCCAGCACGCCCTGGACCCGGTCGAGTCCGGGTCGGTCGACGACCTGCACGCCCTGCAGCTTCAGCGGCTGC
>JBFKGB010000520.1:0-1546 GCA_041633535.1 Euzebya sp.
GCTGCCCCCACCCGTGACCAAGGCCGTCTTCCCGTCAAGCTCCATCGCGGGAGCCTACCCATCGCCCGTCCTTCCCGGCGAACACCGGGCTGTCGTGTGGTCGGTCGCCCGCCCCCCCCGTGCGAGTGACCAACGCACCCGCGATCCCGTCCCCCATGATCCCCATACGGGCATCGTGGCCACATGCGCCCCGGTGGCCACACCCGCTGGGTCACTCGCAGGGGGAGGGGGTGTGGACGATGGGGTTGGTGTGGCCAGTGTTGACGTTGGGGCTGATGTGGTGCACGGTAGGGTCGCTATGGCCGATACCTTCCCCACGGCCCTGCAGCGGACCAGCGATGAACGTTGGATCACGCTGGACGTCGTCGCTCGCGAGGACGCACGGGTCATCGCACGGATCGCTGAGGCGTCGGACCAGGTGGCCGTCGTCCGAACCGACGAGGACCCGGGCTACGACCGGCACCTCCGCCGGCTGCTGGCGAGCCCACCGCCGGACGCCGGCCGGGACATCCGCATGGCCTGGCCCGTGGACCTGCTGCACGACATGGACGCCAAGGTCGTCGGCTACACCGTCAGGCGGACCGCGTCGCCGCGCAGCTTCGCGCTGGCCGACTTCGTCGACCCGGCACGTCGCGCCGAGATCGCGCCGATGGCGACCCGACGCCACCTGCTGCGGGTCGCGCGGAACGTCGCCACAGCGACCGCGGCCCTGCACTACGCCGGGCACGCGAGCATCCGCGGGACCAACTTCCGCGTCGACGACCAGGCCCACGTGCTGGTCGTCCGCATCGACGAGCTGCAGTCCGACGCCGGTGAGCCCGTGCGGCAGGAGGACGAGCGACGCCTGGGCAACATGGTGCTGCGCCTGCTGTCGGGTAAGCCCTGGGCCAGCGCCGGGACCCTGGGCGAGCTGCTGCGGCGGGCCGAGGACGAGGCAGCGGTCATCCCGGCCCAGGACTGGGTCTTCGCCCTGCGTGACGCCGAGAAGGCCCTGCCCCGCACACCGGCCGTGGCGCTGGCGGCCGAGCCGTCGGGGGAGTCCCCGGCGAGGGGCTCCACCCCGACGCCCGATCCGGGCGACCGTCCGCGGACGGCGGCCGGGCCCGGCCTGCGACAGACGACCTCCGACCGGCCCGCGCCGACCACGGACCTGGCGACGGCCTTGCGTGAGTCGCGTGCGCGTGACACCCGGACCGCCGACCGCGAGGTCGCAGCCGAACGGGCTGCGTCGGACCGGGCCGCTGCTGAACAGGCTGCCGCCGACCGTGCAGCCGCCGACCGTGCTGCCGCCGACCGTGCTGCCGCCGACCGTGCTGCCGCCGAGCGTGCTGCCGCCGAGCGTGCCGAGCGGGCTGCTGCCGAACGGGTTGCTGCCGAGCGTGCCGCTGCTGAGCGTGCTGCTGCCGGGCGTGCTGCCGCTGCCGAGCAAGCCAGTACCGAGCATGCTGAGCACACAGCCGCTGTGCAGGAGGGCGGTGACCGTGCGTCCACCGGGCCACAGCCCGAACGCACGCCGGAGCCGGCGATCGTCATCGACCTCGAGGAC
>JBFKGB010000521.1:0-1542 GCA_041633535.1 Euzebya sp.
CGTCGGCTGGGACGCCGCGCGGTCGACGTCCTCGACACCCTCCGTGCCTGGGTGACGGTGGCGCTGCTGACCGCTCCGGTGGTGGTCGCCCTGCTGCTCCCGACGTCGGCGCTGCGGTGGGCCCTGGCACGGCGCGCCACGCGGGTCGCCGCAGCCCTCGTGGGCGCACGGGTGCAGACGCTCGGTGCCCCGCTCCCGCAGGGGCCCGCGGTCGTGGTGGCCAACCACGCCAGCTGGCTGGACGGCTTCGTCATGGTCACCGCCCTGCCCGGCAGCCTCCGGCTGGTGGCCGGTGAGGTGCTCGGGGAGCGGACGCTGCAGTCGTGGATGCTTCGACGGCTGGACACGGTCTTCGTGGAGCGCCACGACCGCGCCCGGGGGGTCGCCGACGTCGACCTCCTCGTGGACGCCGCCCGTAGGGGCGACTACACGCTGGTGTTCCCCGAGGGTGGGCTGGCGCACCGGGCGGGGCTCCGCCCGTTCCACCTGGGTGCCTTCGCCGCCGCCGCGCAGGCGCAGGTCCCGGTCGTGCCGGTCGCGCTGCGGGGCACCCGCCACGTCGTCCCGCCCGGGACACGCCGCTTCCGACGCGGCCCGATCGTCCTGGTCGTCGGCAGCCCCATCGCCCCGGAGGGCGCCGGCTGGGCCGAGGCGGTCCGGCTGCGTGACGCCGCCAGGACCCACATCGCGACGCACTGCGGCGAGACGGATCTGGACCCGGCCTGAGCGATGTCAGTCGCGGTGGTCCAGGCGGTCGACCACGGCGTGCCCGCCCTCGACCGTCGCCGCCACCAGCGGCATGCCCGGGCGGTAGGCCAGGTGGTCGGGTGAGGGGGCGTCCAGCACGACCAGGTCGGCCGCGGCCCCGACCCGCAGGTGACCCACGTCGGGCTGACGCAGCGCGGCGGCGCCCCCGGCCGTGGCCGACCACAGCGCCTCTGCCAGGGTCAGCCGGCAGTCGCGGACCGCCAGTGCGATGACGAAGGCCATGGACGTGGTGTAGCTGGACCCCGGGTTGCAGTTGGTGGCCAGCGCGACCGTCGCCCCGGCGTCGACCAGCCGGCGGCCGTCGGGGTAGGGCTGACGGGTGGAGAAGTCCGTGGCGGGCAGCAGCGTGGCGACGGTCGAGGACCCGGCCAGCGCCGCGACGTCCTCGTCGGTCAGGTGGGTGCAGTGGTCCGCCGAGGCGCAGCCCAGCTCGACGCCCAGCTGCACGCCCGGCCCCGTCCCCAGCTGGTTGGCGTGGATGCGTGGGGTCATCCCGGCGGCGACGCCCGCCTGCAGCACGGCGCGCGACTGGTCGGCGTCGAACGCACCCACCTCGCAGAACACGTCGACCCCGCGGGCCAGGCCTGCGCAGGCGGGGGTGATGTCGGCGATGACCTGCGCCACGTAGTCGTCGGTTTGCATGCCCGGGGGGGTGACGTGGGCACCCAGCAGGGTGGTGTGGGGCGTGACCTCGCCCGCCAGACGCAGCAGCCGGGCCTCACCGTCGGCCGTGGCGGCGTAGCCGGACTTGATCTCCCGCGTGGTGATGCCCGC
>JBFKGB010000522.1:0-1528 GCA_041633535.1 Euzebya sp.
CTGCCGGTCTGGCACACATGAGCAGGTCCTCAGGGCAGGCGACCACGCTCGACAACATGCGACGTGGGCACCGCGTCCGCCACCTGGCCGGGCTGGTCAGCGGGCCTGCCGGGTACCTGGCGGGACGTCGGCGTGCCCGACGGATCGGCCACCTGGTGGGCGGCGGGCTCGGGCACACCGTCATGAGGACGACCCCGGCGGGCCGGCCATGAGGGCGGGGGCGGTGCCGGTGCTGCTGCTCCACAGCGTCGACACAGCCTGCAGCCAGGCCTATGCCCGCTGGATGGTGGGACCGTCCGCCCTCGCGGCGCACCTGGACGCCCTGCTGGCCGAGGGGTTCACGCCCGTGTCGCTGCGGGACGTCGAGGAGGCTGCCGCGGACCACCGGCGCCCGCTGCCGCCGCGGCCCTTCGCCGTCACCGTCGACGACGGGCTGGCTGACTTCCGCAACGCCCTCCCGCTGCTCGAGTCCCGTGACGTCCCGGTGACGCTGTTCGTCACGACCCGCTACCTGGGAGCGACCAGCCGCTGGCTGGCCGGGCTGGGGGAGGGGGACCGGCCGATGCTGGACGCCGAGGCCGTTGCGGAGCTGTCCGCACGCGGGGTCCACATTGGCTCCCACGCCCACAGCCACGCGATGCTGGACTGCCTGTCCCCGGCGCTGTGCCGGCGCGAGCTGGACACCGGCCGGACCGAGCTGTCGGCGATCATCGACCAGCCCGTCGAGCACGTCGCCTACCCGCACGGCTACGCCGACGCCCGCGTCCGGCGGCTGGCCGCAGCCGTCGGCTTCCGCCACGGCGTCGGGGTGCACGACCGTCTGCGGACCGCCGCCGACGACCCCATGTCCACCGCACGGGTGATCGTGGGCTCGGAGCTGAGCCCCGCGGACCTGGTTGCGCTGTCGCTGGGACGTCGGCGCGCACGTCCACCGACCGGCCGTGTCGCCCGTGCGGCCTGGCGCGCCTACCGCCGGCGCCGCCACGGCCGGGCGCAGCGCGGCATGGCTGGAGCCTCATGAGCACGGTCACGCGCCGGGACACGACCGCGCCGGTGGTCGTGCAGACGCCCGCCCCGCAGGACGAGTGGGCCCGCGTGGCGGCCATCGACCCGCTGGCCATGCCGACCCAGCAGCCTTGGTGGACGGGCGCGCTGTCCCGGCGGCGCGGCTGGCGTGACGCCAGCAGGCTGTACGTCTTCGACGACGCGACGATGGTCCTGCCGGCGACCGCCCGGGGTGCAGGCGCGGCGACCGTGCGCGAGTCGATGCCCGACGCCAGGGGGTTCGGCGGGCTGGTGTCGGACCGGCCCGTGACCGCGGAGCACGTGCAGGCGGTCCTCGCCGACCTCGTGGGCACCTCGGCGGTCCGGACGCGCATCCGTCCCAACCCGCTGCGGGCGGCGACGTGGACGGCCGCCCTGCGACGACTGGATGCCGCCGGGATCGTGCGCCACCTGACGGTCCGGCCCGCACACGCCCACGTGGTCGACCTGCGGCCCGGCCGGGCGGCGGTCGAGGCGGCATTCC